>NZ_NKRF01000097.1:0-94060 GCF_003408955.1 Pseudomonas sp. GL93 | reverse complement strand
TTCGAACCTGGTGTTGAACCGTGACGCGGGCAAGACCGAGTTTGGCGAATTCCTCAAGTTCGAAACCCTTACCCTGTGCCCGATTGATACCCGCTGCCTGGAGCCGTCGTTGCTGACGGCGGATGAGCGTGAATGGTTCAACGCGTATCACGCCCAGGTGCGTGAGCGTTTGAGCCCGCTGCTCAATGGTGCAGCGCTTGAGTGGTTGCAGGTGCGCACTGCGGCGATTTGATCGGTTGCAGCCAAGGCATTGCCGGCTGCAATCGATATCTAGCTGAGCGCTTCACGCACAAAGTCCAGACGGTCCTGGCCGAAGAACAGCTGGTTTCCTACAAAGAAACTGGGAGCGCCGAACACGCCGCGCTTAATGGCTTGTTCGGTTTTGTCCTTGAGCGCGTCCTTGACGGCTGCATCATTGGACAGGGCCAGTACCTGCTCGGGATCGAACCCCTGTTCGGTGAGCACATTGGCTACCACCTCTGGGTCGCCCAGGTGACGGCCTTCCACCCAGAGTGCACGGAACAGGCAGTCGATGAAGTCGAGGAAGCGCTCAGGCTGGTGGGTTTGAATGCCGGTGACGGCGCGCATCAGCACCAAGGTATTGATGGGAAAGTGCGGGTTGAACCTGAGCGGCACGTTGTAGCGTTTGGCGTAACGCGCCAGGTCATCGAGCATGTAGCGACCCTTGGCGGGCACCATGATCGGCGAGGCATTGCCCGTGGCCTTGAATACACCGCCCAACAGCATCGGTTGATACACCACCTGTGCGCCGGTTTTGGCGCACAGCGCCGGCAACTGGGTATAGGCCAGGTAAGTGGCGGGGCTGCCGAGATCAAAGAAGAACTCCAGGGTTTTACTCATGGTCTGTACTCACTGCTTATTGTTATAGAGGGAGTCACCAGGTTTCGTTCCAGGGGCGCAGATCCAGTTCGAACGTCCAGGCGTCCCGTGGCTGGCGATGCAGGAACCAGTAGTTGTCGGCAATATGGTCAGGGTTGAGGAGGGCGTCCTGATCCTTGAGGGCGTATTTTTGCGGGAAGTTCTCGCGGATGAAGTCGGTATCGATGGCACCGTCCACCACCACATGGGCGACATGGATGTTCATCGGGCCTAACTCCCGCGCCATGCTTTGTGCCAGGGCGCGTATCCCATGCTTGGCGCCAGCAAAGGCGGCAAACCCCGCGCTTCCGCGCAAGCCGGCGGTGGCTCCGGTGAACAGGATAGTGCCGCGGTTACGCGTGACCATGCGCTTGGCGACTTCCCGTGCGTTCAGGAAGCCGGAGAAGCACGCCATCTCCCAGATCTTGAAGTACTTGCGTGCGGTTTCTTCCAGAATGCTGCAAGGCACATTGGCGCCGATGTTGAAGACGAACGCTTCAATAGGCCCCAGCTCGGTTTCGATTTGCTCGACCATTGCGATCACGTCCTCTTCTTTACGTGCATCACAGGCAAAACCATGGGCTTCACCGCCCGCCAACTGAATGCTGTCTACCAGGGGCTGCAGTTTGTCGGCGCTGCGACGGGTGACGCAGGCGATGTAGCCTTCGCGGGCAAAGCGTTTGGCTATGGCGCCGCCGGTCGCGTCACCGGCACCCACTACTAATACGATTTTCTTGTTGTGCGGCATGGGAACTCCATTGGCTCGATGGTCGAGCAGGAGTTTAGCCTTCGTGCCGCAACCGGCCGGAATTTAAGATGAGCAGTCAGGAAAGACTGCTCGGGCAGCTATTTGCAGATGACGATCATACTGCGGCTGGTATAGCCAGCAGGGTTGAGGCCGAAGGGGTAGTCCCCAGGCTCTTCGGAGTTATCGCCGGATTTGGCTATCACCCGGTAGCCCTTGGCACCGCATGAGTTGGCTGCACTGGTGTAGCACTGGTCCCACGAGGAGGACAGGCCTGAACAGTTGATATGCAGCCCTTTCTTACCCCGTTTCACTTCTGTTTTTGTGGTTGCAGCACAGCCAGCGATGCCCACAACCAGCAACAGTATCAAAATTCGTTTCATTCCCATCCTTAATAGCCGCCCTGCAAAGAACAGAGCCGCTTTACTCGCTCTCGGGCGAAGCGTTCATGCTGTCCGTGTCGAAATTCTCCATGAATGACATTCGATTACGGCCTAAACATGGCCTAAATGAGCGGCAAATACCAGCGCTGGCTTTAAAGATGATCAGTCGGCGGGCACCAGTGGTTTGGATTCGTTGCGCATCGTCAACGTGGCACCCACAGAAGCCAGGATAATGCAGGTGATGGCCAACCATTGGGCGAGAGAAAGATGCTCGTGCAGGAAGAGCAGGCCGGAGAGGGCACCGAACGCCGGTTCGATACTCATCAGCGTACCGAACGTGCGGGCGGGCAGGCGAGTCAGCGCGACCATCTCCAAGGTGTAGGGCAAGGCGGTGGACAGAATCGCGACGCCAATGGCGATAGGGATCAGGGCGGGAGTCAGCAGTGCGGCGCCCGCATGCACTATGCCGATCGGTGCGACGAACAGGGCGGCAATTATCACGCCGAGTGCGGCGGTCTGAACACCATTGTCGTTCCCAGCCTTTTGGCCGAACAAAATATAGAGGGCCCAGCATCCACCTGCGCCCAGTGCGTAAGCCGCGCCGACCCAGTCGATACCGCTACTGGCCTCGCCCATCGGAATTAACAGCAGCAGGCCGATGATCGCCAGGGCAATCCACAGGAAGTCGACAGCTCTGCGCGAGGCATAGATAGCGACGGCAAGCGGGCCTGTGAATTCGAGTGCTACTGCAATCCCCAGCGGTACGGTGCGAAGGGACATATAGAAGAGGAAGTTCATGCCGCCCAGCGCCATCCCGTAAATGATCACCGTGCGCAAGGACTTGGCCGTCAGCGTGGCGCGCCATGGGCGTAATAGCACCAGCATGATCACACTGGCGAAAATCAAACGCAGAGCAGTGGTGCCTTGTGCGCCAACAATAGGAAACATGCTTTTGGCCAATGACGCACCGGATTGGATGGACGCCATGGCGATCAATAGCAGGCCGATCGGAAACAATGCGGATGCCAGGCTACGAGGAGGGGGGGTCATTGCGGGAGTTCTTCCGAAGTCATGATCGATAAATACGTGGCGCTATGATGCTTAACTGTCAGCAAATGAGCAATATATTGCTCAAGTACTGACTCATAGCTATCTATATAGTGGAAATGTCGGGCTTTTGAGGTTTTTGATAGAAAAACCGAATAATGGGTTGACGGCAGATTCTGGAGGCCTATAATTCGCCCCACTTCCGGCGCAGTCGAAACGGAAAACTCCTTGGTAAACAATGAGTTACGAAGTTTCTGGCAGCAAGTTGCTTCAGTTCATCGAAGCCAAAAGGAAGTTGAAAAAGAGGTGTTGACAGCAGCGTGTAACGCTGTAGAATTCGCCTCCCGCTTACGAGAGATCGCAAGCGCAAGTGGTTGAAGTTGTTGAAGAAATCTTCGAAAACTTCTGAAAATAACCACTTGACAGCAAATGAGGCTGCTGTAGAATGCGCGCCTCGGTTGAGACGAAAGATCTTAACCAACCGCTCTTTAACAACTGAATCAAGCAATTCGTGTGGGTGCTTGTGGAGTCAGACTGATAGTCAACAAGATTATCAGCATCACAAGTTACTCCGCGAGAAATCAAAGATGTAACCAACGATTGCTGAGCCAAGTTTAGGGTTTCTTAAAAACCCAAAGATGTTTGAACTGAAGAGTTTGATCATGGCTCAGATTGAACGCTGGCGGCAGGCCTAACACATGCAAGTCGAGCGGTAGAGAGAAGCTTGCTTCTCTTGAGAGCGGCGGACGGGTGAGTAATGCCTAGGAATCTGCCTGGTAGTGGGGGATAACGTTCGGAAACGGACGCTAATACCGCATACGTCCTACGGGAGAAAGCAGGGGACCTTCGGGCCTTGCGCTATCAGATGAGCCTAGGTCGGATTAGCTAGTTGGTGAGGTAATGGCTCACCAAGGCGACGATCCGTAACTGGTCTGAGAGGATGATCAGTCACACTGGAACTGAGACACGGTCCAGACTCCTACGGGAGGCAGCAGTGGGGAATATTGGACAATGGGCGAAAGCCTGATCCAGCCATGCCGCGTGTGTGAAGAAGGTCTTCGGATTGTAAAGCACTTTAAGTTGGGAGGAAGGGTTGTAGATTAATACTCTGCAATTTTGACGTTACCGACAGAATAAGCACCGGCTAACTCTGTGCCAGCAGCCGCGGTAATACAGAGGGTGCAAGCGTTAATCGGAATTACTGGGCGTAAAGCGCGCGTAGGTGGTTTGTTAAGTTGGATGTGAAATCCCCGGGCTCAACCTGGGAACTGCATTCAAAACTGACTGACTAGAGTATGGTAGAGGGTGGTGGAATTTCCTGTGTAGCGGTGAAATGCGTAGATATAGGAAGGAACACCAGTGGCGAAGGCGACCACCTGGACTAATACTGACACTGAGGTGCGAAAGCGTGGGGAGCAAACAGGATTAGATACCCTGGTAGTCCACGCCGTAAACGATGTCAACTAGCCGTTGGAAGCCTTGAGCTTTTAGTGGCGCAGCTAACGCATTAAGTTGACCGCCTGGGGAGTACGGCCGCAAGGTTAAAACTCAAATGAATTGACGGGGGCCCGCACAAGCGGTGGAGCATGTGGTTTAATTCGAAGCAACGCGAAGAACCTTACCAGGCCTTGACATCCAATGAACTTTCTAGAGATAGATTGGTGCCTTCGGGAGCATTGAGACAGGTGCTGCATGGCTGTCGTCAGCTCGTGTCGTGAGATGTTGGGTTAAGTCCCGTAACGAGCGCAACCCTTGTCCTTAGTTACCAGCACGTAATGGTGGGCACTCTAAGGAGACTGCCGGTGACAAACCGGAGGAAGGTGGGGATGACGTCAAGTCATCATGGCCCTTACGGCCTGGGCTACACACGTGCTACAATGGTCGGTACAGAGGGTTGCCAAGCCGCGAGGTGGAGCTAATCCCATAAAACCGATCGTAGTCCGGATCGCAGTCTGCAACTCGACTGCGTGAAGTCGGAATCGCTAGTAATCGCGAATCAGAATGTCGCGGTGAATACGTTCCCGGGCCTTGTACACACCGCCCGTCACACCATGGGAGTGGGTTGCACCAGAAGTAGCTAGTCTAACCTTCGGGAGGACGGTTACCACGGTGTGATTCATGACTGGGGTGAAGTCGTAACAAGGTAGCCGTAGGGGAACCTGCGGCTGGATCACCTCCTTAATCGACGACATCAGCTGCTCCATAAGTTCCCACACGAATTGCTTGATTCATTGAAGAAGACGAAAGAAGCAGCCCGAAATTGGGTCTGTAGCTCAGTTGGTTAGAGCGCACCCCTGATAAGGGTGAGGTCGGCAGTTCGAATCTGCCCAGACCCACCAATTTTGTGTGGGAAACGCCTGTAGAAATACGGGGCCATAGCTCAGCTGGGAGAGCGCCTGCCTTGCACGCAGGAGGTCAACGGTTCGATCCCGTTTGGCTCCACCACTACTGCTTCTGTTTGTATAAAGCTTAGAAATGAGCATTCCATCATGTGATGGTGAATGTTGATTTCTAGTCTTTGACTAGTTCGTTCTTTAAAAATTTGGGTATGTGATAGAAAGATAGACTGAACGTTACTTTCACTGGTAACGGATCAGGCTAAGGTAAAATTTGTGAGTTCTCTTAATCGAGAAATTCGAATTTTCGGCGAATGTCGTCTTCACAGTATAACCAGATTGCTTGGGGTTATATGGTCAAGTGAAGAAGCGCATACGGTGGATGCCTTGGCAGTCAGAGGCGATGAAAGACGTGGTAGCCTGCGAAAAGCTTCGGGGAGTCGGCAAACAGACTTTGATCCGGAGATGTCTGAATGGGGGAACCCAGCCATCATAAGATGGTTATCTTGTACTGAATACATAGGTGCAAGAGGCGAACCAGGGGAACTGAAACATCTAAGTACCCTGAGGAAAAGAAATCAACCGAGATTCCCTTAGTAGTGGCGAGCGAACGGGGACTAGCCCTTAAGTGGCTTTGAGATTAGCGGAACGCTCTGGAAAGTGCGGCCATAGTGGGTGATAGCCCTGTACGCGAAAATCTCTTAGTCATGAAATCGAGTAGGACGGAGCACGAGAAACTTTGTCTGAATATGGGGGGACCATCCTCCAAGGCTAAATACTACTGACTGACCGATAGTGAACTAGTACCGTGAGGGAAAGGCGAAAAGAACCCCGGAGAGGGGAGTGAAATAGATCCTGAAACCGTATGCGTACAAGCAGTGGGAGCCCACTTTGTTGGGTGACTGCGTACCTTTTGTATAATGGGTCAGCGACTTATTTTCAGTGGCGAGCTTAACCGAATAGGGGAGGCGTAGCGAAAGCGAGTCTTAATAGGGCGTCTAGTCGCTGGGAATAGACCCGAAACCGGGCGATCTATCCATGGGCAGGTTGAAGGTTGGGTAACACTAACTGGAGGACCGAACCGACTACCGTTGAAAAGTTAGCGGATGACCTGTGGATCGGAGTGAAAGGCTAATCAAGCTCGGAGATAGCTGGTTCTCCTCGAAAGCTATTTAGGTAGCGCCTCATGTATCACTGTAGGGGGTAGAGCACTGTTTCGGCTAGGGGGTCATCCCGACTTACCAAACCGATGCAAACTCCGAATACCTACAAGTGCCGAGCATGGGAGACACACGGCGGGTGCTAACGTCCGTCGTGAAAAGGGAAACAACCCAGACCGTCAGCTAAGGTCCCAAAGTTATGGTTAAGTGGGAAACGATGTGGGAAGGCTTAGACAGCTAGGAGGTTGGCTTAGAAGCAGCCACCCTTTAAAGAAAGCGTAATAGCTCACTAGTCGAGTCGGCCTGCGCGGAAGATGTAACGGGGCTCAAACCATACACCGAAGCTACGGGTATCACGTAAGTGATGCGGTAGAGGAGCGTTCTGTAAGCCTGTGAAGGTGAGTTGAGAAGCTTGCTGGAGGTATCAGAAGTGCGAATGCTGACATGAGTAACGATAATGGGTGTGAAAAACACCCACGCCGAAAGACCAAGGTTTCCTGCGCAACGTTAATCGACGCAGGGTTAGTCGGTCCCTAAGGCGAGGCTGAAAAGCGTAGTCGATGGAAAACAGGTTAATATTCCTGTACTTCTGGTTATTGCGATGGAGGGACGGAGAAGGCTAGGCCAGCTTGGCGTTGGTTGTCCAAGTTTAAGGTGGTAGGCTGGAATCTTAGGTAAATCCGGGATTCTAAGGCCGAGAGCTGATGACGAGTTACCTTTTAGGTAACGAAGTGGTTGATGCCATGCTTCCAAGAAAAGCTTCTAAGCTTCAGGTAACCAGGAACCGTACCCCAAACCGACACAGGTGGTTGGGTAGAGAATACCAAGGCGCTTGAGAGAACTCGGGTGAAGGAACTAGGCAAAATGGCACCGTAACTTCGGGAGAAGGTGCGCCGGTGAGGGTGAAGGACTTGCTCCGTAAGCTCATGCCGGTCGAAGATACCAGGCCGCTGCGACTGTTTATTAAAAACACAGCACTCTGCAAACACGAAAGTGGACGTATAGGGTGTGACGCCTGCCCGGTGCCGGAAGGTTAATTGATGGGGTTAGCTAACGCGAAGCTCTTGATCGAAGCCCCGGTAAACGGCGGCCGTAACTATAACGGTCCTAAGGTAGCGAAATTCCTTGTCGGGTAAGTTCCGACCTGCACGAATGGCGTAACGATGGCGGCGCTGTCTCCACCCGAGACTCAGTGAAATTGAAATCGCTGTGAAGATGCAGTGTATCCGCGGCTAGACGGAAAGACCCCGTGAACCTTTACTATAGCTTTGCACTGGACTTTGAATTTGCTTGTGTAGGATAGGTGGGAGGCTTTGAAGCGTGGACGCCAGTCTGCGTGGAGCCAACCTTGAAATACCACCCTGGCAACTTTGAGGTTCTAACTCAGGTCCGTTATCCGGATCGAGGACAGTGTATGGTGGGTAGTTTGACTGGGGCGGTCTCCTCCTAAAGAGTAACGGAGGAGTACGAAGGTGCGCTCAGACCGGTCGGAAATCGGTCGTAGAGTATAAAGGCAAAAGCGCGCTTGACTGCGAGACAGACACGTCTAGCAGGTACGAAAGTAGGTCTTAGTGATCCGGTGGTTCTGTATGGAAGGGCCATCGCTCAACGGATAAAAGGTACTCCGGGGATAACAGGCTGATACCGCCCAAGAGTTCATATCGACGGCGGTGTTTGGCACCTCGATGTCGGCTCATCACATCCTGGGGCTGAAGCCGGTCCCAAGGGTATGGCTGTTCGCCATTTAAAGTGGTACGCGAGCTGGGTTTAGAACGTCGTGAGACAGTTCGGTCCCTATCTGCCGTGGACGTTTGAGATTTGAGAGGGGCTGCTCCTAGTACGAGAGGACCGGAGTGGACGAACCTCTGGTGTTCCGGTTGTCACGCCAGTGGCATTGCCGGGTAGCTATGTTCGGAATAGATAACCGCTGAAAGCATCTAAGCGGGAAACTAGCCTCAAGATGAGATCTCACTGGAACCTTGAGTTCCCTGAAGGGCCGTCGAAGACTACGACGTTGATAGGTTGGGTGTGTAAGCGCTGTGAGGCGTTGAGCTAACCAATACTAATTGCCCGTGAGGCTTGACCATATAACACCCAAGCAATTTGACTACTCGAAAGAGCATCAGATTGCGGTGTGTGAAGACGAAGATGAACCGAAAGTTCGACGCTCACAAAACACCGACAGCTGTCACATACCCAATTTGCTGAAGCGAGGCCACCTGGCCACGACTCAGTACCCGAATTTCTTGACGACCATAGAGCATTGGAACCACCTGATCCCATCCCGAACTCAGCAGTGAAACGATGCATCGCCGATGGTAGTGTGGGGTTTCCCCATGTGAGAGTAGGTCATCGTCAAGATTAAATTCCGAAACCCCAATTGCGAAAGCAATTGGGGTTTTGTTTTGGGCGCTCGAAAAGTGTCCACCTTGCCCCCGTACACTTGTTCGCCCTGTGTCCGCCAAACCCCACCTGACTGCCCCGACAAATTTGCACAGTTATTTCTGAGCGACACCACTAGAATAGCCACCTAACCATTTTTAGAGTCAGAGCCCTATCTATGCCCGATCCGGTTGATGCCCGCGAGGTGTCGGATTTACCGCTGGACGATCTGGTGGCATGCCATGAGTGCGACTTGCTGATGCGCAAACCAACGCTCGCCCTGGGCGAAAAAGCCCAATGCCCACGTTGTGGTTACGAGCTATACGCTCACCGTCACAATGTGGTCGAGCGCAGCCTCGCCTTGGTGCTGGCAGCCCTGCTGCTGTACGTCCCCGCGAACTTTTTGCCCATCATGCAGCTCAATCTACTCGGGCAGTCTTCGGAGGACACCGTTTGGAGCGGCGTCGTCGGCCTTTTCGATACCGGTATGCAGGGCGTTGCTGCCGTAGTGTTCCTGTGCAGCATGGGCATCCCCTTGCTCAAGTTGCTCTGCCAACTGGCGGTGCTGCTCAGTATTCGCTGGAACATCGGTCGCAACTACGGGCTGCTGCTTTACCGCATCTACCACCACATGAAGGATTGGGGGATGTTGGAGGTCTACTTGATGGGTGTGCTGGTGGCGATCGTAAAGCTCGCCGATATGGCCTCCATCACCATTGGCCTGGGTCTGGTCTGTTTCGTCAGTCTATTAATGGTCCAGGTTCTGCTTGAGGTGGTGATGTCGCCCCATCAGATCTGGCAAGCGCTGTCAGGAGAGGATGACCATGCGGGCGATTGATGCAGGCATTCTGATTTGTACTGAATGCCATGAGTTGAACAAGCAGGAAGCGGATAGCGAGGAGCAACTCTGTACCCGTTGCGGCGCGTTGATCCATGCCCGTCGCCCTAATAGCCTCACACGCACCTGGGCGCTGTTGATCACCGCGGCGATCCTGTATATCCCCGCTAACCTGTTACCCATTATGACGGTCAACTCCCTCGGCCAAGGCGACCCCAGCACCATCATGTCGGGTGTCATCCAGCTGGTGCAGCACGGGATGTTTCCTATCGCTGCCGTGGTGTTCATCGCCAGTATCCTGGTACCGACCTTCAAGTTGGTCGGCATTGGCCTGCTGCTGTTCTCGGTGCAGCGTCACCAACCGCTGTCCGCGCAACAACGCATTGTGATGTATCGCTTTATCGAGTTCATTGGGCGTTGGTCCATGCTGGATATCTTCGTGATCGCCATCCTGGTGGCGGTCGTTAATTTTGGGCGGCTCGCCAGTGTCGAGGCCAACCTCGGCGCTGCAGCGTTCGCCAGTGTGGTGATCTTGACGATGCTTGCCGCAGTAACTTTCGATCCCCGACTGATTTGGGATAACACGGAGTCGGACGACGACCATGAGTGATTTGCCTAAAGCTAAAACCCGCCCAGCCTCTAACTGGTCGGCCATTTGGGTGTTGCCCCTGATTGCCCTGATCATCGGTGGCTGGCTGGGGTGGCGTGCCTATTCCCAACAAGGTATCGAGATTCAAGTTCGCTTTGAGAGCGGTGAAGGCATTCAGGTCAACAAGACTGAAGTGGTCTACAAAGGCATGACCGTGGGTAAGGTCAAAACCCTGGCCCTGGATGACGAGGGCAGCAATCGGGGGGTGATCGCCACCATCGAGATGAACAAGGACGTTGAGCAGTATCTCAAGACCAACACCCGCTTCTGGTTGGTCAAGCCCAGCGTCAGCCTTGCCGGCATCACCGGCCTGGAAACCCTGGTCTCAGGTAACTACATTGCCGCCAGCCCCGGTGATGGCGAGCCCACGCGCAAGTTCAAGGCGCTCTCCGAAGAGCCGCCGTTATCCGACGCCAAGCCCGGCTTGCACCTGACCCTCAAGGCCGATCGTCTGGGCTCGCTGAACCGTGGCAGCCCGGTGTTCTACAAGCAGATTCAGGTCGGCCAGGTTAAAAGCTACCTGCTGTCTGAAGACCAGAGCACCGTCGAGGTCAAGGTCTATATCGAGCCGACCTACGCCAACCTGGTGCGCAAACACACGCGTTTCTGGAATGCCAGCGGCATCAGTATCGACGCCAATCTTTCCGGCTTGAAAGTGCGCAGCGAATCCCTCTCCAGCATTGTCGCCGGGGGTATCGCCTTCGCCACTCCGGAAAACCGCAAAGACAGCCCGCCCACCGATCCGAGCCTGCCTTTCCGTCTATACGAAGATTTTGACGCCGCCGCAGCGGGGATCAAGGTCAAGGTCAAACTCACCGACTTTGAAGGCCTGCAAGCCGGGCGTACGCCGGTCATGTACAAAGGCATCCAGGTCGGCAGCCTGAAAACCCTGAAGATCGACCCGGACCTGTCCAGCGCCAGCGCCGAGCTGACCCTCGATCCATTGGCCGAAGATTACCTGGTCGAGGACACGCAATTCTGGGTGGTCAAACCGTCCATCTCCCTGGCAGGCATCACCGGCCTGGAGGCCTTGGTCAAGGGCAACTACATCGCGATTCGCCCAGGCGATAAAGGCACTCCGCCACAACGCGAATACGTAGCCCGCGCCAAGGCCCCGCCTTTGGACCTGCGTTCCCCGGGCCTGCACATGGTGCTGCTCACCGACAGCCTGGGCTCGTTGGATGTCGGCAGCCCGATTCTGTACAAGCAGGTCAAAGTCGGTTCGGTGCAGAGCTACCAGTTTTCACGCAAGAAAAAACAACTGGTGATCGGCGTTCATATCGAGAAGGAATATGAAAGCCTGGTCAACGGCTCGACGCGCTTCTGGAATGCCAGTGGCGTCACTCTCACGGGCGGGCTCACCGGCGGTATCCAGGTCAAAAGCGAGTCCCTGGCCAGCCTGATGGCGGGTGGTATCGCCTTCGAAACGCCGGAACCGAACGTGCCATTGAAACATCGTATCCCGCGCTTCCGCCTGTACGCCGACCGTGATGCCGCCAACCAGCACGGCACCCTGGTGACCATCAAAGTCGACCGCGCCGACGGCCTGAGCGCCGGCACGCCGGTGCGCTTCAAGGGGTTGGATGTGGGCAAGATCGAGAGTGTCGACCTCAGTGCCGACATGCAGTCGGTGCTGCTCAAGGCGCGTATCACTCAGGTCGCGGACCGCATCGCGCGTACGGGCAGTCAGTTCTGGGTGGTCAAGCCGGAACTGGGACTGATGAAGACGGCTAACCTGGAGACCCTGGTCACCGGCCAATACATCGAAGTGCAACCGGCCGTGAAAAACGCCGGCCCGCAGAAGAGCTTTGTCGCCCTGGCCCAGCCGCCCGAAGCTGTGCATCAGGAAGCGGGCCTGAGCCTCACACTCAGCGCCGCCCGCCGGGGTTCGCTGAAGGAAGGGGTACCGGTCACTTACCGTGAAGTGACGGTCGGCAAAGTCACCGGCTACGAGCTGGGCCAGACCGCTGACCGTGTGTTGGTGCACATCCTGATCGAGCCCAAGTACGCGCCTCTGGTACGCAGTGGCAGCCGCTTCTGGAACACCAGCGGCTTTGGCCTCGACTTCGGTTTGTTCAAGGGCGCGACCGTGCGTACCGAGTCCCTGGAGACGCTGGTGGCCGGCGGGATCGCCTTTGCCACGCCGGATGGCGAGCGCATGGGCAACCCGGCACGGCCGCAGCAGACGTTCCCGTTGTTCGACAAATTTGAGGATGAATGGCTGACCTGGGCGCCTAAGATTCCACTCGGTAAATAAACCGAGGCGCGGCTATCGCGGGCAAGCCCGCTCCCACATTCGACCGCATCCCTACAGGGAAACTCGGTCAACTGTGGGAGCGGGCTTGCCCGCGAAGAGGCCCGCTAAAACACCACAAAAACCAAGCCGAAAAAAAGGCCGCGATCCAAAAGATCGCGGCCTTTTTGCCTTTCAGTACAACGCGTCAGACTTCATCCAGCTCCGGCTCGTCCGCCTGCACATTCATCGTCGCCTTCACCACATCATGGCGACGGATGTACTTCCAGTCCGCCTCATCGATGTAGATCCCGTTCGGCCCGCTGCCGCCTTCCAGGTCGATCGCCACCTGGGCGGACACCTGCGGCTTCACACTCGCCAGGATCGGCACAAAGCCCAGTTGCAGGCTGGTTTCCAGCAGTGCTGCCTGGTTCTTCTCATCGATGTCTGCCGCTTCATCGAGGTAGTACGGCAACCGTACGCGACCGGCCTGGTCGCGGTCCATCAAGTGCAGCAACAAGTACATGTTGGTCAGCGCCTTGATGGTCATGGTGGTGCCGTTGGACGCAGCGCCGTCGATGTCGGTATGGATCACCGGCTGGCCGTGAACCTTGGTGATTTCGAACGCCAACTCGAACAAGTCCTTGAGGCCCAACTGGTTATGGTTGGCGGCTACCAGGCGAGCCAGATATTCCTTGGCTTCTTCGTTCTTGTTGTCCTGTTCGGCGCTCTGGCTGAGGTCGAACACCGACAGGGTCTCGCCTTCTTCATACTGACCGGCACTGTGGATGATCTGGTCGATATGCTTGAGCGCTTCCTTGTTCGGCGCCAGCACGATGCGGAAGCTTTGCAGGTTAGAGACCTGGCGCTTGTTGATCTCACGGTTGAACAGCGCCAACTGGTGTTCCAGGCTGTCGTAATCGCTGCGGATGTTGCGCAGGGTACGGGCGATATCGGTGACCGCCGCACGACGTGCCTTGCCAAGCGTCAACGCCTCATCGGTGCGGTGCGCATAAGCGTTGATCAGCAGCTGCAGGCGACGCTCCATGTCATCTTCGCTGTCGAACTTGGCCACACCCTTGAGGCGCACCTGGGCGTACAGCGCTTCGATCTGGCCATCGGCCCGCAGCAGGCCCTGCCAGCTGTCCTGATAGTCATTGAGCAGCGGCAGCAGGTTGTCCATGGAATCGTCGACCGGGTCCATGAACGGCGTACCGAACGGCAGGTCCGCCGGTAATAGCTGACGACGGCGCAACGCGTCATCCAGGGTACGTTGCTTGGCTTCCATATCACCGATCTGGCGGCCGACCAATTGCAGCTTGGCCGACAGTTGCTGGACGCGCTCGGTAAAGGCATCGCTGGAACGCTTCAACTCGTCTTGGGCGGCTTCCATCTGCGCCAGGTTTTCCAGTTTCTCGCCTTCTTCGGCGCTCAGGGTCTGGGTGCGGCGGAAGTCTTCCAAGGCCTTCTGGGCGTCCAGTACCTGCTGGTACAGCGCTTCGGTCTGGGTCTTGCTCGCGGCGCGGTCTGACGCCACGGCCTGCTGGGTTTTCAGTTGCTTGAGTTCTTTTTCCAGGCGCTCTTTCTGGTCACGCAACGCGGCGCGGTCCGCCAAGGCTTGCAGTGCCGGCGGCTCGATGTGCGAGATGTCGATGGACAGCCCCGGCACTTCAAAGCGCTCGCCCTTGAAGCCATCGAGGATCTGCTCCAGGGATTTGACCCACTGGCCGTCCTCGTCCAGCGTGATGCCATGTTCGCCCAGCGGCAGGCTGAACAACGAGCTGTTGAACAGGCGCATCAGACGCTCGACATCCTGCTGCGAAAATTCTTCGCGCAGCTTGGCGTAGCTGTTGTTGTCCGCGTGATCGAGCTGCTGCTTGACCGACTTCAAGCGCTTTTCCAGGTCGCGCAGGCGTTCTTCCAAGTCCTCGGCGCTGAACTGCCGCGACTGCGCCAAGGCGCCCGCCAGTTCATCGTGAGCGTCCTTGGCGGCGAGTAGTTGTTGCTCCAGCACCTTGACGTCATCCACTAGGGCAAAGCGATGCTTGAGCACCGACAACTCGCCCAACCAACGCTGGATGCCGCTGATTTCCCGCTCCAGGCGCATCAGCTCCTGAGTGCCGCCACGCTGGTCGTTTTGCAGTGCGTCCTGCTCGCTGCGGTAATGCTCGGCCTGGATGGTCAGCTCTTCCTTGCGCGCACTGGCGTAGTCCGACCAGGTGCCCAGCAACGAATCCAGCAGCGGTGACAGGCGATGCAGTTTGCCGCGCAGGGCGTCGCGCTGTTTCACGCCGTTGGCCAGGGCCTCGACCAAGGGGCCTGCCGCCACCAGCGAGTTGTAGTCCTGCTCCATGCGTCGTACATCACGGAAGGCTTCTTCGCACGCAGCGATGTAGTCGACACTGCCTGAACGCAAGCTGTGTTCGAACGCATCGAGGAACAGTTGCTTGAGCTTGGCCGCGGTGATTTCGCGCATGTGCAGCAGGTTGATAAACAACGCACGGAACGTCTTCAAGCTCTGTTCGCTGGTGGAGCGCAGCGGAATCAGGGTCAGGTCCAGCGGGATCGACGTATGGCCACCCACCAGCAAGCGCCGCAGTTCATCAGGCTTGAGTTCGTAGGCTTTGAGGCCCTCGCGCTCAAGGTTGGTAAACAGCTCTTTCTGCCGCAGACAGGTGTCGTTTTTCTGGTAGTGAGCCAGGTCCAGCTTGCCCGCATAGGCAAAGAACTGGTGACCGAAACCGCCGCCCGGCCCGCGTCCGACCACGCCGATGACGTGGGGGCCGTGGGGCAGGGAGACTTCTACCAGGATGTAGCTGGTGTCGGTGGCAAAGTAGAAGCGCCGCGATTGTTCCAGGGTGTACTTGCCGAAGCTCATGTCCGACATGCGTGCCAAAATCGGGAACTGCAAGGCGTTGATCGAGGCGGATTTACCCAGGTTGTTGGCGCCGTACACCGACAGCGGTTCTTCCAGTGGGAACAAGCCGAGGCTGTAACCGGCGGTGTTCAATAGGGCGAAGCGGCGGATGCCGTAGCGTTCCTTACTCATGCGTCGGTCTCCTGTTCTTCGGCAATGGCGCGGGCCAGGGCATCGTCTTCGCTTTCTTCAGTGAAGGCGCTCAGATCCAGCGGGTCATCGGTCTTCAGCAGTTTCTCATCGCTGTCTTCATCGATAATCACCGGTGCTGGCAGTGGCAGTACGCTGTGCACGCTGGCGGCGAGGTCGCGGTCCTGCTGCACCGACAGGCACACATCCAGGAAGCGGTGCATCGGCGGCAGGAAGCGGTAGATACCGTTGTCTTCGCTGGCAAAACCCAGTTGGGTCATGCGGCGCATGATCTTTTCTTCGAGCTCTTCCTGGGTCTGCACTTCGGCCTGGATAAACAGGTCGCGGTATTTCTCCAGCAACGAAGGCAACTCATCGCGGCCCAGGCTGCCACCGTCGAGCACGGCAACCGGGTCACGGCCCTGGTCGGCCAGGTGTTCGACGATGATGAAAGTAAACAAGGCCAGGCGCTGTGCGGTCTTGTTCACCTGCGCGGCAGCCACGGCAGTGTCCGGCACGAAGTAATAGAAGCCGCGGGTATCGCACACCAGCTCAAAGCCCAGGGCCTTGAACAGCGTGCGGTACTGGTCCTGGAAGTTCGACAATTGCGCGTACAGCTCCGGGTCGCGGCGGCTGACGTGGTACCCCTTGAACAGCTCGCGAAAGATCGGCGCAAGCTGGGACAGTTCGGATAGATCAAGATGCATAAGGCGTGCTCGCAGAATTCTCGGTGGCATCGACGCCGGCCGGGAGCAGGGCGAAGGAGCGCAGGCTGACCTGGTGCTCGTGGGTGTGGTAATCGCGACGTTCCAGGCGCTCGCGCTTGAAGCGTTTTTCCCGGGACAGGCGCGAGAACCAGTACAGCAGTTCATCGGTGGCGCCGTCCGGTTCCTGCTCCAGCAGCCAGGTCATCAGGTCGGGCATCGGCAGCGCGTCTTCGCAGCGTTCGAGCATTTCCTTGACCGTACGCGGTGCACGCTGGGCTTCGCCTTTGTGGGATTTATGCGCTTTGGGGAAACGCGCCGGTTTCGGCTCGAAATTGGCCAGGGCATACACATAGGCTTCTACCTGGCTGGCACTGCCCAGGAAGGTACTTTGCGGCCGCGTGAACATCGGCATCGCCGCTTGCGGCACTGCGTCCAGGCCTTTGCGGCGAATCGCCGACAGGGCCAGCGCCGCACCGCGAGTCACGGCGTTATGCCGGCGTGCTTCTTCACGCAGCGGCAACAGCAGCTCCCGCGCATGGCGCAAGGTCAGTTGGGCGCTGGTTTGCATTTCGAGGATGCGCGCGTGGGTGCGCAGCAGCATGTCGTCATCCACCAGGTGGCCAAGACGCTGTTGCTCGGTGAGCATGCGCAGCAGCACGTTTTCCACCTTGCGTACGCCTTGCTCGAAGGCGCCGTCGGCGTTCACCAGCTGGATCATCGGCTCGACGTATTCGTCCCAGGTCGCCAATACCTCGGCGTAACGCTGGCGCAACGGGATCTGTCGGTCGCTGGTCTTGGCGCGGTCGGCAACGGCGGCGAGGGCTTGTTCGTCGTTGGCGAGCTTTTTGAGCACATCGCGTACGCGCATATCCAAAAGGCGCAGTTGCCGGGCCAGGTCGTGGCCGTCACGGATGTCGAAGGCGTCCTGGATATAACCGGCCAGGCGCTCCAGATGGCGCAGGTAGGCTTCGATTTCCAGGCACAGGCCAAGCCGGTGCTCCTTGCGAAGATAGGCGAGGAAGTCGTGGATCTGCGCATTGAGCTCGAAACGGTTCGGGCTCTTGGCGACAGGCACCAGGATATCCAGGCGAATCCACACGTCCAGCAGGCTGGTGATGTCCTGGGGCGTGCTGTCCAGTTGTTGGGCGGCCAACTGTGCGCGCAGCTCGGCCAGGCTCAGGGTGCCTTGGTCGAAGTGTTCGCACAGAGGCTCAAGTAAGGCCCAGTGTTCGGCGAGGGCGCGCAGGACGCGCTTGGGTTCGATCATGGGAATGGCCGGCTGGTTGGCGATTAAAAGTCGCGATTGTACTGCATCACGCGCGGGAATTATCCACAGCCGGTCAGTGCGCAGTGGGCGATTGTTGCCGAACAGCGGTAGAATCCCCGCTCTTTACTTATCCACAAGTGGCCGAGCTGTGCTTATCGAGTCCCGACGTCGCGCTTACTTGACCGCCATGCAGGTGGTCAACTGGCTGCCCCGCACCGAACTGCCGTTTGCCGCGCCGTCGCGGCCCGAGTTGTTGCAGGCGCTTGAGCCCTATGAGGCGCTCGAGTCGTCGGGAGAAGAGGCGGCCGCGCCCGTGGCGGTGGTCAAGCCCATCCCTGAGACGCGCCCGTCGGTCGAGCGGGCCAAGATTGAAGTGCCGCGCCCTGCGCCGGTGACCAAGGCTGCCAAGGTGGTGGAGGAGGCTGCGCCGGTAGCCAAGGCGCCAGTCGTACCGCCGCCACGCTTTGCCCTGCAATTGCTGCGGGCCGGGCGCTGCCTGTTGCTGGTGGAACTGCCGACCGGCGAGCGTTTCCAGTCCCGTGACCCGGCCTACCTGTTGCTCAAGGACATGCTGCGCGCCGCCGGCCTGCCCGACAGCCCGCAAATCGTCGGTGAGCCGGTGCGCTGGCCACTGCTGGTGCGCGGTACCATGGATCAGGGCCCCGAGGCCGCACGGGATTTCGTCCAGGGGTTTGTCTCGGCGCGCCTGGAAGACGAGCCCTGCGTGTGCCTGTGGCTGATTGGTCTGCCCGCCGTGCGGTTTGCCGGTGAAGCCAATGCCGAGGCCTGGTACCGCGAGCTGCAGGTTGAAGGCCTGGGTTCGGTGTGGGCCCTGCCGGGCCTGGAATTATTAATGGAAGAGCCACAGCGTAAGGCTGATGTCTGGCAAGCCATGCGCCGGCTGATGGCGCGCTGGAAAACAACTGATGAGTGAGGCTTTATCCTTTCGCCCGATGACCGAGGCCGACCTCGACGCCGTGCTGAAAATCGAATACGCGGCGTTCAGCCACCCCTGGACCCGCGGGATTTTCCTCGACGGGCTCGGCAAGTACCAGATCTGGCTGATGTTCGAAGGCGAACAGCAAGTGGGGCATGGGGTGGTGCAGATTATCCTCGATGAGGCGCACTTGCTTAACATCACCGTGAAGCCGGAAAACCAGGGCCGTGGTTTGGGCCTGGCGCTGCTGGAGCATTTAATGTCCCGTGCCTACGCGGCCAATGCGCGGGAATGCTTTTTGGAAGTGCGTGACAGCAATACCGGCGCGTTTCGGTTGTATGAGCGCTATGGTTTCAACGAAATTGGCCGTCGCCGGGATTACTACCCCGCTGTGGGTGGTCGCGAAGATGCAGTCGTGATGGCGTGCACCCTGGTTGACTAAATGCAAAGGCCCTATGTGCAAAGCCTCTGTGGGAGCCGGGCTTGCCCGCGATGCAGGCACCTCGGTCTTCAAGTAACACCGCGGTGATACCATCGCAGGCAAGCCAGCTCCCACAGGGTCAGCGCTTACCGTTCAGGGGGTCCAGATCAGCCAGTTCAGCCTCATCCAACCCACTCCCTCCGCCAATGTCATTTTCTCCCACGACGCTCAAGTCATAGTCGGCGGCATTGTCTTCGCCTTCCTCTCTCGCATCCCGGGCGCCATCCTCACGGATCAGCGTCTCCGGGCTCATATCGTCATCGGTCGATTCATGATCATCGGTAGAAGCCCCGGTCATCCCGGCTTCGCGCACCCGTTTGTCGGGCATCAGGTGCTCGCGCTCGCCACGCGGGATTTCATTGCCGATTTCCGCTGTCTGGTCCTCTTCGTCAAAATCCAGCTCGCGCATCTCACCCATGCGGTCTTCGTTGTCATCGATCGGTTCCGGCTGTGTTGCGCCGTAGGGACGTCGTGATTCAGTCATGGCCAATCCTCATACTGTGGGGCTTATAGTGTGTGGACAGGCATGGCAGCCAAAAAATTCAAGCTAATTAGCGCCTGGCGTGACCCGGACGAGGGCTTGTCAGTCACAAAACTGCGCATCATTCCTGAGGCTTTCCCTGATGAACGAACTACAAGACCTGCTTGATAACAACGAACGCTGGGCGGATGCGATCAAACAGGAAGATCCCGAATTCTTCGCCAAGCTCGCCCGCCAGCAGACCCCGGAATACCTGTGGATCGGCTGTTCCGATGCCCGTGTACCGGCCAACGAGATCGTCGGCATGTTGCCCGGTGACCTGTTCGTGCACCGCAATGTGGCCAACGTGGTGCTGCACACCGACCTCAATTGCCTGTCGGTGATCCAGTACGCGGTGGATGTGCTCAAGGTCAAACACATCCTCGTCACCGGCCACTACGGCTGTGGCGGCGTGCGTGCGTCGATGCAGGACCGCCAGTTTGGCCTGATCGACGGCTGGCTGCGCACCATTCGCGACCTGTACTACGAAAACCGCGATGTGCTGGCCCAGTTGCCGACCGAAGAAGAGCGCGTAGACCGCATGTGCGAGCTCAACGTGATCCAGCAGGTGGCCAACGTCGGCCATACCAGCATTGTGCAAAATGCCTGGCACCGTGGGCAGAGCCTGTCGATCCATGGCTGCATCTATGGCATCAAGGACGGTCGCTGGAAGAGTTTGAACACCACCATCAGTGGCTTCGAGCAACTCCCGCCGCAATACCGCCTGCGTCCGTTGGGCGAAGCCTAAGGTCGTTTGTGCTCACGCCACCAGGCCATGAAGGCCTGGCCTTCGGCGTTCAGCGGCTCCTTGCTGCCGGTGATCCAGCCTCGGCAGTTCAGCTCGCCGCAATGGCAAGCGAACTGCCGGGCCAGTGTGTCTTCGGTAGTGGCGTAATCCAGGGTCAGCAGGCTGCCGGCGTGGATGGGTTGCACCGTCCATAGCTCCAGGTATGTGGTGTCCAGAAACACGTTCGGGTTACAGGAGTGCTGTAACAGGCCGCAGAACCAACAATCGTACAAGTGGATGCGCGGCGACAGCTGCAGCGTGTGCGGGCGACGTTCGCTGACGGCATAACCGGAAACCTGGGCAATGCGCATGCGACTCTCAAAGGCCACGCGCGCCGTGACCCTGGCCGCGATCCCTTCAACGTCTTGCTTGACCTCAAAGTGCTCGGTCGAGGGGTAACCCTGTTCCACGAGCAGCGTCTTGAAGGGATAGAGGCAGTCATTCACAGACGTTTTAGCCTTATCCATGGCTCGAGTTTTCATCACTCTCCTGAGCGGGGCTGCATGGACCTGCGGGTCTGACGGCCAGTCTTGCAGCAAATGGGCGCGGCCCAAGATTCGCCGATGTTGGATCCTATTTCTACTGTCAAAGTTGACAGTAGAAACGGTTTACTTGCCTTAAAGCGCAGGGGCTGTGACGGTGGGTGTGGGGGCAACATTCCTCAGTTGCTTCAACTGGGCCTTGATGGGCGCTGTGGCGCACTTGGCGTTGGCCTGCTCGGGCGTCAGATGGCGCACCGAGGTGTAAAACAACTCACACGTCTGCTCCTTGCGCGTGACCTGCCACGTGTTCAGGCAGGCCTTGAGCAACACATTCGCATCGCTGGCGGGCTTCTGGCCCATGCCGGCTTGCCAGCAGGCGGCGCTCAAGTCCTGGCCCATCACTTTCAAGCCGGCATCGTCGGCTTTTTGCTCGTCACCGTCATAACTGTCGGGGCTGGCCGCATACCAAATGTAGCTTGGGTGGTTGGCGCCCAATACCGCGACGGTTTTGCCTGGCTCCGGGCTGATCTGCGCCAGGCTCAGCACGCCCACGGTTTGCCCGTATTGTTGCTTGATCCAGCTACGCACCGGCGCGCCGAAGGCCACCATCGGCAATGCGCCGCCAGGGCGCAGACTCAGTTCCTTGACCATGCGGGTCTGGTAGTCGGTGAAGTAGCCATAGACGGTTTCCAGGTCTTTGCCGGCATTGGACGGCGCGGCGATGGGCGCGATATCGATGATGGTCTGGTACGCCGGCGTTTCCGTGGCGGGTACGCCATTTTCGCTTAACAAGGTGGCCCAGCGGTCGGTGGTGGCCGATTCGAGATAATCCTGGGCCTGGGTCAGCGAGTAATCCGGAGGGAAGTGCAACAGTTCGATGCTTTTGCGGTTTTCCAGCGCCATGCCCAACGGCAGGAACAGGTACCAGTTGTAGGCCCATTTGCCGTCACTGTTGAGCTGGCGGGCACCTTGGTAAGCCAGGTCGGCGGGATTGAGCAGCGTGGTCAGTGGCTGGCCGTAACCGTCTGGCACGCCGCTGAAGGTCGCCGTGACCTGACCGTCATGGGTCTTCACACTGACCTTGGCCCGGCTGTAACCGTCACGTTGCAGGCTCTGGTTCAAATAGTGTTCGGCGGTCTGCTCCAGTGACCATGGCCGAAAGCAGATCACATTGCAGTTATTGGGGAACGCGAACAACTGGGTGACGCGCTGCGTGCTGCCCAGTGGCACCTCGATGTCGGCCTGTACGACCGCACTCGCCAACAGTGCGGCGAGGGTGAAGGACAGCCTGGTCGGTTTAAACATAGTCGATTCCTTGTCAGCGAAGCCCGTCTGCGCGGGATGGAAGCCCACCTGCACACAGTAGCGGCTGACCAGGAAAATCGCGTGTTAAATCGCCTGGTATGTCGTTATTGGATAAGCCCCTACAGGCTGAACTGCAAGGCATTGCTCAGATCACCCATGGGCTTCTGCCCGCGCGCGATCATCGCGTCATCACGCTGCTTGAGGCCGTCCAGGGTCTCCAATTGGAACACTCGAGTGATCAACCGCAGGATCGATGCCGTGTCGTACACCGTATGGTCCACCGTGCCTTTGCGTGCAAACGGCGACACCACCAGCGCCGGAACCCGCGAGCCTGGGCCCCAGCGGTCACCCTGGGGCGGCGCCACGTGGTCCCACCAGCCGCCGTTTTCATCCACGGTCACCACCACCACCATGTTTTTCCATTGTGGGCTTTCTTGCAGCACCTTCAAGGCGCGGGCGATATGGCGGTCGCCCGAGGCCACGTCGGCATAACCTGCGTGCATGTTCAGGTTGCCCTGGGGCTTGTAGAAACTCACGGCGGGCAGCTTGCCGGCCTGGGCATCGGCGAAGAACCGGTTGGTGCTCGACTCATCGCCCAAACCGCCGTCACGCAAGCGCTTGGCACGTTCTGCCGGGTTTTGCGGCCCTTGCTGCTTGAAGTAATTGAACGGCTGATGGTGGTACTGGAAATTCGGAATCTTGGGGATGCCGCCGGAGTCCTTGAACTGCTCCAGCGTGGCTTGCCACGCACCGGCGTACCAGGCCCAGTCGATGTTCTTTTTCGACAGCTTGTCGCCAATATGCTCGTGGGTTTGCGGCACCAGCACATTGGGCAGGTCGGGCTTGGAATAATCCGGGTTCTGCGGGTCGCGGATCCAGGTGGGCCAGTAGGGCGGGGCCAGGGTGTTTACGCCGTAACCATCGGGTGTCAGCGCGCTGGGGCCGAATTGCGGCGGGCCGGTCATGGCGCTGGCCGGGGATGTGTCCAAGGGCTTTAGGCGCGTGCCGCTGGGGTCATCGCTTTGCAGCGTGGCGATCTGCGCTTTGGCCACCGACTGCGCGGCATTGGGATAAAACGGCGCGGTGGCGCTGATCAGGTACTGGTGGTTAAGAAACGAGCCGCCAAACGCGCCCTGGAAGAAGTTATCGCACAGCACAAACTCCTTGGCCACGTCCCACAGGCGCAGGGCATAACGGCTCTGGGCGTAATGGCCCATCACCAGCCCACCGGAGTCGCCCCAGGCGACAAAACCATCATTCTTGCCGCCGTTGATCTGCATCTGGTTCTGGTAGAACACGTGCCACAGGTCGCGGGTCACCAGGCTCAATGGCAGGTCTTCGCCCTGCGGGCCTTTGAGGGCGAACGGCGCGTTGGGCAGGTTTTGCTGGAATTGCACTTCGCTGGGGTAAGTCACCCCGTCCACCGTTTGTGGGCCGACCTGCAACACACCGCCCCAGCTCGGTGGCAGGGCAGGCAATACGCTGCCATCGCGGTCGCGCTGCTGGAAGTCCTTGGCGGTTAACGCTGACAGCGGTTTCTCCACCCCGGGGAAATCTGCGAACAGGTTGTTGAAGCTGCGGTTCTCGGCGTAAATCACCACCACGGTTTTCACCTGCTCGCGCAACGCCTTGTCCAGTTCCTGGGGCGTGAGCGGCCGTGGTACCGGTGGGGTTGGTGCTTCGCTGGTATTGCCGCAGGCACTCAAGGTCGCACCCACCCCCAACACCGCCGCACCGCCGAGGAAGCGCCGACGGCTGGTGTCTACCGTGGGTTGGATGGCGGAATCGGAGGAGGGAAGGTCTTCGTGCTCATCACTCATTGCGGGGGAGTCCTTGGCGAGATGTTGCAAGATATTTCGCAGGACGGTAGCAATGGAATGTGACGGAACAAAGACAGGCGTGTGATGGGCGGGGCGTGTCTACACGGCTCAAGCGCTGCTAGACTGCCCTTCTAATGCACATCACTGAGGTGAGTCGTGAGACCTTCAACTGCACTTGATCTGCAACGAACGGCTGTACGAGAAGTGGTCGGACGTTTCCGTATTTCCAATCCCAGAGTATTTGGGTCGGTACTGATGGGGACTGACCAAGAAGGCAGTGATCTTGATTTGCTGGTAGACGCGCCGCCGGGCACAACCCTCTTTGATCTCGGTGGGTTGCAGGTCGAGCTTGAGGACTTGCTCGGCGTTAATGTCGACCTGCTTACGCCTGGCGACTTGCCTTTGAAGTTTCGCGATAAAGTGCTAGCGGAGGCCCGGCCAGTATGACGGAAAGTCGGCTAGGGATTATCTGGAGCACATAAGGCAAGCTGCCACTGACGCGATCACTTTTGTAGAGGGCTTGAGCAAAGAAGAGTTTTTGGAAGACCGGCGAACACAACAAGCTGTGGTCATGAGCCTGATCATCATTGGTGAAGCGTCGACGAAAATCATGGATCAGCATCCGGACTTCGCGGCACGCCATTCACATATTCCTTGGCGCAATATGCGAGCGATGCGCAACCGAATCGCTCATGGTTACTTCGATATCAACTTGGATGTTGTTTGGGACACGATACAGAGTGCATTACCTGATCTATTGGCACGCCTTCCTGTAAATCCTTGACCGCAACTGTTCTACCAACAGTTGCGGTCACTCGTTATTCAGGGCATCACAGGCGGCAAATACTTCAACGTCGTCCCCAACGCCCACAGCAAAAACAACACCAGCGGCGTATGCACCAGCAACTGCACAAATGAAAACCCGATCAGGTCCCGCGCCTTCAGCCCCAACACACCCAGCAACGGCAACATATAAAACGGGTTGATCAAGTTCGGCAGCGCCTCGGCGGCGTTGTAGATCTGCACCGCCCAGCCCAGGTGATATTGCAGGTCATTGGCCACTTGCATCACATACGGCGCTTCGATGATCCACTTGCCGCCACCCGATGGGATGAAGAAGCCCAGCACTGCCGAGTACACACCCATCAGCAGGGCGTAGGTGTCGTGGGAGGCGATGGAGGTGAAGAACGTCGAAATATGGTGCGCCAGGGTCTGGCCGTCGCCGCCCTTGACCACCGTCATCAGCGCGGCAATCGAGCCGTACAGCGGGAACTGGATCAGCACGCCGGTGGTGGTCGGCACCGCACGGGCCACGGCATCGAGGAAGCTGCGCGGGCGCCAGTGCAGCAGCGCGCCAACCATGATGAACAGGAAGTTATAAGTGTTGAGCCCCGAGATAGCGCTGATCGCCGGCTTGGTCGAGAACTCATGGAACAGCCAGCCGGCCGCCAGCAACGCCAGCAGAATGGTCAGCAATGGGCTGTGTTCCAGCCATTCGCCTGGGCGCGTCGGCGCCTGCGGCTTGGGCAGGTTGAAGGCCGGGTCAATGCCGCAGGCCTTGGCGTCTCGGGCGCTGTTGGGGCCAGGCGCGGTGGCGTAGGCGATGATCAGCGACACCACGATCAGCGCCAGCAACAGCACGCCGGATTGCCACAGGAAAATGGTCTCGGTAAACGGGATCATCCCGGTGATCGACAGGATCGACGGCGGCAAGCTGGCCGGGTTGGCCTGCAACTGCGCGGCCGACGACGACAGCCCCAGCGCCCATACGGCCCCCAGGCCCAGGTACGCGGCAGCGCCAGCGGCGCGGTAGTCCATGCGCAAATCCGTGCGCCGGGCCAATGCCCTTACCAGCAAACCGCCGAACACCAGGGACAGGCCCCAGTTAAGCAATGAAGCCACCATGGAAATCAACGCCACCCAAGCCACCGCCGAACGGCCATTCTTGGGAATGCGTGCCAGGCGGTCGATCAACTTCACTGCGGGCGGTGACCGGGCGACCACGTAACCGCCGATCACCACAAAGGCCATCTGCATGGTGAACGGGATCAGGCTCCAGAACCCATCGCCAAATGCCTTGGCCGCTTCGGCCGGTGCGGCGCCCATGCCCAGGGTCGCCACGGCGACGATGATCACGGCGAGGGCGGCAAACACCCAGGAGTCAGGAAACCAACGTTCGGCGAAGTTGGAGCAACGCAGGGCAAATCGGGCATAGCGGCTGTCTTCGATAGCATCGGCCACGAGTCTTTCCTCTTGTAGTTATTATGAGGTTTGGCAGTTTTACGGCATGTTCCTCTACGGTCATTGATTTGGGAATGTAGTTATCTTCAACGATCAATGAGGAAAACAAATATATCCGCCGCGATTGCCATCGATGGGCTCAGCTCATAACCTGCACGCCATTTTGTTTGTCTGCCGAGCCTGCACATGACTGCCACCATTTCCCCACGGGCGCAGCGTTTTTCCCGCTCCGACTACAAAACCCTGGGCCTGGCCGCCTTGGGTGGAGCCCTGGAAATCTACGACTTCATTATCTTCGTGTTCTTTGCGCTGACCCTCAGCCAACTGTTCTTCCCTCCAGAAATGCCCGAGTGGCTGCGCCTGCTGCAAAGCTTTGGCATCTTCGTCACCGGTTACCTCGCCCGTCCACTGGGCGGCATCCTGATGGCGCACTTCGCTGACCACCTGGGGCGCAAGCGCGTGTTCAGTCTGAGCATCCTGATGATGGCCTTGCCCTGCCTGCTGATTGGCATCATGCCGACCTACGCGCAAATCGGCTATTTCGCACCGCTGATCCTGCTGGCGCTGCGCGTGCTGCAAGGCGCAGCGGTGGGCGGCGAAGTGCCCAGCGCCTGGACCTTCGTCGCCGAGCACGCGCCGCGTCACCATCGTGGCTATGCCTTGGGTTTTTTGCAGGCCGGCCTGACCTTCGGTTACCTGCTGGGGGCGCTGACCGCCACTTTGCTCGCGCAGGTCTTCACCCCCGCCGAAATCCTCGACTACGCTTGGCGCTTCCCCTTCCTGCTGGGCGGCGTATTCGGCGTGATCGGCGTATGGCTGCGCCGCTGGCTCAGCGAGACCCCGGTGTTCCTGGAGATGCAGGCGCGTCGCCAGGCCGCCGCCGAAATGCCATTGCGCACCGTGCTGCGCGACCATCGCGCCGTGCTGTTGCCGGCGATGATCCTCACCTGCGTGCTGACATCTGCCGTGGTGGTGCTGGTGGTCATCACCCCGACCATGATGCAGAAAACCTTCGGCATGAGCCCCAGTCACACCTTTGCCCTGAGTGCCCTGGGCATCGTCTTCCTGAATATCGGCTGCGTCCTCGCCGGCCTGCTGGTGGACCGCATCGGCGCGTGGCGCGCGGTATTGGTCTACAGCCTGTTGCTGCCGGTGGGCATTGCGCTGCTGTACGCCAGCCTGATCGCTGGCGGCGTGTGGCTCGGCGCAGCGTACGCCGTGGCGGGCCTGAGCTGCGGCGTGGTGGGCGCGGTGCCGTCGGTGATGGTCGGGCTGTTTCCGGCGCAGGTGCGGGTATCGGGCATTTCCTTCACCTACAACATTGCCTACGCGCTCTGGGCAAGTACTACACCGTTGTTGTTGATCGCCCTGATGCCGACCAGCCCGTGGATCTGTGTGGGGTATTGCGTGGTGATGGGGGCTGTGGGAGTGGCGAGTGTGGCGCTGTTTGGCAAGCGCCACACCTTGGCCGCCTGAGGGTCAGGTCAGGAAGTGCCAGAGCAACAAGGTACCCACCAACCCAACCACCGAAACAATCGTCTGCAACACCGACCACACCCATATCGTCTGCTTCAACTGCAAGCCAAAGTACTCACGCACCATCCAGAACCCGGCGTCGTTGACGTGGCAGAAGAACACCGAGCCGGCGCCGATGGCCAGGGCGACCAATGAGCTTTGAGTCGCCGCCAACCCGGCCATCATCGGCGCGAGGATGCCGGCGGTCGTGGTGGTGGCGACGGTGGCCGAGCCGGTGGCCTGGCGCAGGGCCACGGCGATCAACCAGGCCAGCAACAGGTAGGGCATGTGCGCGCCTTCGGCGACTTTGCTGATGGTCTGGCTGACGCCGGCGTCCAGCAGGGTTTGCTTGAGGCCGCCGCCGGCGCCGATGGTCAGCAGCAACACGGCGATGGGCGCCAGGGCTTTGCGCAGGGTGTTGCCGACGTCGGCGCGTGGCATGCCCGCCGCCCAACCCAGGCAAACGACCGCGGCGATCACCGCCAGGCCGAGGGCAACCAGTGGTTCACCGAGGAATTTCAAGGTCAGGGCGAGGGTGCTTTCTGGCGCCAACGCGACTTTGGCCAAAGTGCTACCGAGCATGAGAATCACCGGCAACAAAATGATCAGCAACGACACACCGAAGCTCGGCTGGCGCGGGGCCTTGGGCGGTGCGCTGAACAGCGCGCCAATCTCGGCCGGTTCGTCCACATGCAGGCGCTTGGACAACCAATTGCCGTAGAGCGGCCCGGCCAGGATCACCGCCGGTACCGCCAGGCACAAACCCAGCAACATGGTCAGGCCCAGGTCGGCGTGCAACGCGCCTACGGCAATCAGCGGCCCCGGATGCGGGGGCATCAAGGCGTGCAGGGTGGTCATACCTGCCAGCGCGGGGATGGCGATTTTCAGCAACGGCTGGTTCGAACGCTTGGCCATCACAAAGATGATCGGCACCATCATCACCAGGCCCACTTCGAAGAACAGCGGCAGGCCGATCACCATGGCGACCAACGCCATCACCCAGGGCAATGACTTGCCTTTGCCCAACCCGAGCAACGTGGTGGCAATACGGTCGGCCGCACCGGATTCGGCCATCAGCGCGCCGAGCATCGCACCCAGGGCAATGATGATCCCGGCTTCCCCGAGAATCGCCCCGGCGCCTTTGCTGAACGCCTTTGCCACTTCTTCCGGCGGCAGGCCGGCGCCGACCCCGGCGATAAAGGTGCCGATCAGAATCGACAGGAAGGGCGGCAGTTTGGTCGCGCTGATCAGCACAATGATGCTGGCGATCGCTAACAGCACGCAGAGCATGAGTCGGGTGTCGTGAACCATCCACGCGGCAGTCGATAGCTCCAAAACGGGACTCCTTATCGAGCAGGCAGGCTAATATGTTTCTTTTTGTTTCGGTCTGAAAAGCATACCTGATAGAACTCCACCAGCGTGTGCCTGGGCGATTTTGGTGCGCTCGAAGGTAACGACCCTCTGGCGCTCAGATGACAATTTTGCAAACCATGCCAGTGGATCTGACCTATAGCTCTATGATCCGCCCCATCCCAACCCACGAGGACATTTCATGAGCGCAGGACACAGCCACGCCCAAGTACGCGCCGGTCACGAACGCAAGTTATGGATCGCCCTGGGGCTGACCGGCAGCTTCATGCTGGCCGAGGTCATCGGTGCCTTTGTCACCGGCAGCCTGGCGCTGCTGTCCGATGCGGCGCACATGATGACCGACGCCCTGGCCCTGGCGATTTCCCTGGTGGCGATCCAGGTCGCCAAGCGCCCGGCAGATCGCAAGCGCACCTTCGGGTATGCGCGGTTCGAGATCCTGGCGGCCGCCTTCAATGCGTTGCTGCTGTTCGCCGTGGCGTTCTACATCTTGTACGAGGCTTACCAGCGGCTGCAGGCGCCCGCCGAAATTCAGTCCACCGGCATGCTGGTGATTGCGTTGCTGGGGCTGGTGGTCAACCTGATCTCCATGCGTCTGCTCAGCGCTGCCAGTGGCGAGAGCCTTAACGTCAAGGGTGCCTACCTGGAAGTCTGGAGTGACATGCTTGGCTCCGTCGGCGTGATCATTGCCGCGCTGGTGATCATGTTCACTGGCTGGGGTTGGGTCGATTCCGTGGTCGCGGCCGCCATTGGTTTTTGGGTGTTACCGCGCACTTGGACGTTGCTCAAGGCGAGCATGAACATCCTGCTGCAAGGTGTGCCGGAGGGTGTGGATATCGAGCAGGTGGAGCAGGGCATTCGCAGCGTGCCGGGGGTCAAGGACGTGCACGACCTGCACATCTGGGCCCTCACCAGTGGCAAGAATGTGCTGAGTACGCATTTGGTCGCGGATGCGTCCCAGGGCACTGAACAACAGATCCTCAGCCGAGTGACGGAGTTACTGCACGAGCAATTCGATATTTCCCATGCCACGATCCAGGTCGAGGGCGAGGGTTTTCAGCATGACGATCACGACGAAGTGCATGCTTGAGCCTGGCTAACGGATTTGTAATCTTTCACCCACGGCCCTGATAAGTACCGACAGCTACATTGCCCCCGCTGGGACACCTCAGCGACTTCATGGGCGTGGAACTCTCGTTATGGCAACTTCCGTTAGAACACTGTTGGGGGCGGCGGCATTGGTAGTGTGGATATCCGCAAACGCCGCCCAGGCACAACCCCTCACCCTCGATGCAGCGCTGCAAACCGCCTTCGCCAACAACCCGGACCTGGCGGCCGCACAATGGGAAATCGACATCGCCGAAGGCGGCCGCCAACAGGCCGGCCTGATCCCCACCCCGGTGGCCCCCTGGGACGCCGAAGCCCCCCGCCGCAACAGCCGCACCACCAGCATCAAACTCAGCCAGACCCTGGAACTGGGCGGCAAGCGCGGTGCACGCATCGAGGTGGCCACCCGCGGCCAGGATGCCGCCGCGCTGACCCTGGAGCAGCGTCGCAACCTGTTGCGCGCCGAGGTCATCGACAGCTATTACGGCGCCCTGCGCGCCCAGGAACGCCTTGACCTGGCGCAACGCTCCATGACGCTTGCCGAACGCGGCCTGGTGGTCGCCAATGGGCGAGTCACCGCTGGCAAGTCGTCACCCGTGGAAGCCACCCGCGCCCAGGTGCAGGTGTCGGAAATCCGCCTGGAATTGAACCGCGCCCAGATCGGCCTCACTGACGCCTACCGTCGCCTGGCCACCAGCACCGGCAGCGCCGCCACCGACTTCCAGGCCGTCGCCACACCGAGCACCTCGGTACCCGCGTTACCCGCCGCCGCGCCATTGCTGGCACGCCTTGAGCAGACCGCCGAATTGCGCCTGGCCGAACTCAACATTGTGCAGAACGAAGCCAGCGTGGGCCTGGAAAAAGCCCAGCGCATTCCGGACCTGGATGTGTCTATCGGCAGCCAATACGACGCCAGCGTGCGCGAGCGGGTGAACCTAGTGGGCGTGTCGATGCCGATCCCGCTGTTCAACCGCAACCAGGGCAACATCCTCGCGGCCACTCGACGCGCCGACCAGGCCCGCGACCTGCGCAACGCCGCCGAGCTGCGCCTGCGCACCGAAACCCGTCAGGCCCTGGACCTGTGGCAAACGGCAAATACCGAAGTGCGTGCGTTCAACCAACAGATCCTGCCCGCCGCACAAAGTGCGGTAGACAGCGCCACCCGTGGCTTCGAGATGGGCAAGTTCAACTTCCTCGACGTGCTCGACGCCCAGCGCACTTTGATCGCGGCCCGCACCCAATACCTTGCTGCCACCGCCCAGGCCACCGAGGCCTGGGTACGCATCGAACGCATTTACGGCGACCTCGCCCGCTTTTGATTTTTCCTGGAGTCTCCTGATGAACAAAAAACATGGCATGGCGCTCGCCGTCGCCCTGGGCCTGATGCTATCGGGCTTGGCCCACGCCGAGGAAGAAGAAGGCAAACTTGAACTCACCGAGCAGCAGATCCAGGCCGCCGGTATTCAGCTGGCCCAGGCGCAACCGCGCTCGATCAGCACGGTGCTGACGCTGCCCGGCGAGGTGCGTTTTGATGAAGACCGTACCTCCCACATCGTGCCCCGTGCTGCGGGCGTGGTGGAAGCGGTGAGCGTCAATCTGGGCCAGTCGGTAAAAAAAGGCGAACTGTTGGCGGTGATCGCCAGCCAGCAGATTTCCGACCAGCGCAGTGAGTTGGCGGCCAGCCAGCGCCGGGTCGAACTGGCGCGTACCACCTTCCAGCGCGAGCGTCAGTTGTGGCAGGACAAAATCTCTGCCGAACAGGATTACCTGCTGGCGCGGCAAACCCTGCAAGAAGCCGAAATCGCCCTGAACAATGCGCGGCAAAAAATGACTGCCCTCAGCGGCAGCGCGGTACTGGCCGGCGGCAATCGTTATGAACTGCGTGCGCCCTTCGCCGGTGTGGTGGTGGAAAAACACCTGGGGGTGGGCGAGGTGGTCAGTGAAACCAGCAATGCCTTCACCCTCTCGGATCTGTCCCAGGTGTGGGTCACCTTTGGCGTGTTTCCCAAGGACTTGAACAAGGTCCGCGTGGGCAAGCCGGTGAAAGTCAGCTCGACGGAAATGGGCACCGAAGTGCTGGGTACCGTGGCCTATGTGGGCAACTTGCTCGGTGAGCAGACGCGCACCGCCACCGTGCGCGTAACGGTCCCCAACCCCGACGACGCTTGGCGCCCGGGCTTGTTCGTGGCCGTGCAAGTGGCCACCGATACCTACCAGGCCAAGGTCACCGTACCGCAAACCGCGATCCAGACCGTCGAGGACAAACCCTCGGTGTTTGTGCGCACCGCGGACGGCTTTATCACCCGCCATCTTGAACTGGGCGTCAGTGAAAACGGCTACGTCGAAGTGCGCAAAGGCTTGGAGGCCGGCGCGCAGGTGGCGACGGCCGGCAGCTTCATCCTCAAGTCCGAACTGGGCAAAGGCTCGGCCGAACACGCCCATTGATCCTGCGAGTGATTCCCCATGTTTGAGCGCCTTATCCAATTCGCCATCGAGCAGCGCATCATCGTGTTGCTGGCGGTGCTGTTGATGGCCGGTGTCGGCATCGCCAGCTACCAGAAACTGCCCATCGACGCAGTGCCTGACATCACCAACGTGCAGGTGCAGATCAACTCGGCGGCGGCCGGTTTTTCGCCGCTGGAAACCGAGCAGCGCATCACCTTTCCCATCGAAACCGCCATGGCCGGCCTGCCGGGCCTGCAGCAGACGCGTTCGTTGTCGCGTTCCGGCTTGTCCCAGGTCACGGTGATTTTCAAGGACGGCACCGACCTGTTCTTTGCCCGCCAATTGGTCAACGAACGCCTGCAAGTGGCCCGTGAGCAATTGCCCGACGGCATCGAAACCGCGATGGGGCCGATTTCCACCGGCCTTGGGGAAATTTTCCTGTGGACCGTCGAAGCCGAGGACGGTGCGCGCAAAGAGGACGGCACGCCCTACACACCCACCGACCTGCGGGTGATCCAGGACTGGATCATCAAGCCGCAATTGCGCAACGTGCCAGGCGTGGCCGAGATCAATACCATCGGCGGCTTCGCCAAGGAATACCAGATTGCGCCAGACCCCAAGCGCCTGGCCGCTTACAACTTGACCCTCAACGATCTGGTCACGGCGCTGGAGCGCAACAACGCCAACGTCGGCGCCGGTTACATCGAGCGTAGCGGCGAACAGTTGTTGATCCGCGCGCCGGGCCAGGTGGCGTCTATCGACGACATCGCCAACATTGTCATCACTACTTCTGACGGCACGCCGATCCGCGTGCGCAATGTGGCTCAGGTCGACATTGGTCGTGAGCTGCGTACCGGCGCCGCCACGGAAAATGGCCGTGAAGTGGTGCTGGGCACGGTGTTCATGTTGATCGGTGAGAACAGCCGCAGTGTGTCCCAGGCGGTGGCGAAAAAGCTTGAGGAGATTAACCGCTCGCTGCCCGAAGGCGTGGTGGCGGTCACCGTCTACGACCGCACCAACCTGGTGGAAAAAGCCATCGCCACGGTGAAGAAAAACCTCTTCGAAGGCGCACTGCTGGTGGTGGCGGTGTTGTTCCTGTTCCTGGGTAATATCCGTGCAGCGCTGATCACGGCGATGGTGATACCGCTGGCGATGTTGTTCACCTTCACCGGCATGTTCACCAACAAAGTCAGCGCCAACCTGATGAGCCTGGGCGCGCTGGACTTCGGCATTATCGTTGACGGCGCGGTGGTGATCGTCGAGAACGCCATCCGCCGCCTGGCTCATGCGCAACACCGTCATGGCCGGTTGCTGACCCGCAGTGAGCGCCTGCACGAAGTGTTCGCCGCGGCCAAGGAGGCGCGACGCGCGCTGATCTTCGGGCAGTTGATCATCATGGTGGTGTACCTGCCGATCTTCGCTCTCACGGGAGTGGCCGGGAAGATGTTCCACCCCATGGCCTTCACGGTGGTGATTGCCTTGCTCGGCGCGATGATTTTGTCGGTGACCTTCGTACCGGCGGCGATTGCGTTGTTTGTCACCGGCAAGGTCAAGGAAGAAGAAAACTTCGTCATGCGCAGTGCGCGCCGGGTGTATGACCCGGTGCTCAACTGGGTGATGGTGCGTCGGCCCCTGGTGTTCGGCCTGGCCGCACTGACCATCGTCGTCTCGGGCCTGGTTGCCAGCCGCATGGGCAGTGAATTTATCCCCAGCCTCAGCGAAGGCGACTTTGCCCAGCAGGCGCTGCGTGTGCCCGGTACCAGCCTGACCCAGTCGGTGCAGATGCAGCAGCAACTGGAAAAAACCTTGCTGGCCCAAGTGCCGGAAATCGAGCGGGTGTTTGCGCGCACCGGTACGGCGGAAATCGCCTCCGACCCAATGCCGCCGAATATCTCCGACAGCTACGTGATGCTCAAGCCCAAGGACCAATGGCCAGACCCGAAGAAGTCCCGCGAGGCAATCATCGCCGATATCCAACGGGCCAGCGCGATTGTGCCGGGCAGCGTGTATGAGCTGTCGCAGCCGATCCAGTTGCGCTTCAACGAGCTGATTTCCGGGGTGCGCAGCGACGTGGCGGTGAAGGTGTTTGGCGATGATATGGCGGTGCTCAACACCACCGCCGGGGAAATCGCCGAGACCTTGCAAAAGCTCAACGGCGCCTCGGAAGTGAAGGTGGAACAGACCTCCGGCCTGCCGGTGCTGACCATCAATATCGACCGCGACAAGGCCGCTCGCTTTGGCCTGAATGTGGGTGATGTGCAGGACACCATCGCCGTCGCGGTCGGTGGTCGCCAGGCCGGTACGTTGTACGAGGGTGATCGGCGTTTTGACATGGTGGTGCGCTTGTCCGACACGTTACGTACCGATATCGACGGCTTGTCACGCCTGTTGATCCCGGTGCCGGCGCTGGCGAGTAGTACCTCGGGGCAGTTGGGCTTTATCGCCTTGTCCCAGGTTGCCAGCCTCGATCTGGTGCTGGGCCCCAACCAGATCAGCCGCGAGAACGGCAAGCGCCTGGTGATCGTCAGCGCCAACGTGCGTGGGCGCGATATTGGCTCGTTTGTCGAGGAGGCCGAAGCCGCCATCACCACCCAGGTGAAAGTCCCTGCCGGTTACTGGACCACCTGGGGCGGCCAGTTCGAACAGTTGAAGGAGGCTTCTGAACGCTTGCGCATCGTGGTGCCGGTGGCCTTGCTGTTGGTGTTCGGGTTGCTGTTCATGATGTTCAACAACCTCAAGGACGGCCTGCTGGTGTTTACCGGCATCCCATTCGCGCTCACCGGCGGGATCATGGCCCTGTGGCTGCGCGATATTCCGTTGTCGATTTCAGCGGGGGTGGGCTTTATCGCCTTGTCGGGCGTGGCGGTGCTTAATGGCCTGGTGATGATTGCCTTCATCCGAAACCTGCGCGAGGAAGGCCGCTCATTATCGGTAGCGATCCACGAAGGCGCGTTGACCCGCCTGCGCCCGGTGCTGATGACGGCGCTGGTGGCGTCCCTGGGTTTTATCCCCATGGCACTCGCCACCGGCACCGGCGCCGAAGTGCAGCGCCCGTTGGCGACGGTGGTGATTGGCGGGATTATTTCTTCGACCTTGCTGACATTGCTGGTGCTGCCGGCGTTGTATCAATGGGCTCATCGCCGCGATGAAGAGACCGCCTGACAACCGTGAAAACGCCGCAACCCCCCTGTGGGAGCGGGCTTGCTCGCGAATGCGCCGGGTCAGTCGATACCTTTGCTGACTGATACACCGCCTTCGCGAGCAAGCCCGCTCCCACAGGGGGACAGCGGTGCTTCCAGAGTCAGGGGAAAGGCCAGGCTGAACCGCGTAAAACGTCCAGCCTGGCTGGTGACATGAGCATGCCCCTGATGCAAATGCATGATCGATTTCACAATGGCCAACCCCAACCCGGTGCCGCCCTCGGCACGGGTACGGCTGCTGTCGGCGCGGTAGAAGCGTTCGAACAGGTGCGGCAGGTGGTGCGCTTCAATGCCACGCCCTGGGTTGCCCACCGACAGCGATACGCTCTGCTCGTAGGTCTCCACCAACAGCAACACGGTAGAGGCCTCGGGTGTGTGGCGAATGGCATTGGAGAGCAAGTTGGAAATCGCCCGCTGGATCATCAGGCGGTCGCCGGTCACCCAGGCATCGCCGCGCAGGCTCAGGGTGACGTCTTTATCTTCGGCACTCAGGGCAAACAACTCCATCACGCGCTGGGCTTCCTGCGCCAGGGACACCTCGGTGAATGAGGCCCGCGCCGCCGGGTGGCTGACCTGCGCCAGAAACAGCATGTCGCTGACAATCCGCGCCAGGCGTTCGAGCTCTTCGGTGTTGGATTCCAGCACCGCCTTGTATTCCTGCGGCGGGCGCTGGCGCGACAGGGTCAACTGGGCCTTGCCCATGAGGTTGGTCAAGGGCGCGCGCAGTTCGTGGGCCAGGTCATCGGAGAACTGCGAGAGTTGCTGCACCCCGGCATCCAGGCGGTCGAGCATCACGTTGATGCCGTGGGCCAGTTCACCCAGTTCGTGGGGCAGGTTGTCCACGGACAAGCGATGGGTGAGGTCTTGTGTGGTGACTTTCGCCGCCACCTGGCTGAACTGCTTCAACGGCGCCAGGCCCCGTTGCACCAGCCACCAGGCGCCCATGCCAATCAGTATCAACAGCAGCGGCAGCGCAATCAGCGTGGCGCGCAGGTAGGCACTGAGCAATGCCTGGTCGTCCATGCGGTCCAGGGACAGCAGCACCCGCACACGTTCACCGTTGGCCAGGCGCATCAAGCTGGAGGCACTGAGTATCTGGTTGCCGTAGCTGTCGACCCAATTGAGGTAGCCAAGGGTTTCCCGTGGTTTGAAGTCAGTGAGCAGCGGTTCCTGGGGCTTGCTGCCGACGTTCAGCAGCACGCTGTTATCGGGCGCGGTACCGACGATGGTCAGGTGGAAATTGTCGTGGCCCATCACCAGGTCCATCAGCGAGTGCGGGCGGCCGCGAATGGCATGGGCGTCCAGGCCCAGGGCCAGGCTGTGCTGGATCTGTTCCATCTTGCTTTCGAGGTTCTTGCGCGCGAGTTTTTCCAGCTCATGGGTGAGGGCCAGGTAGGCCAGGGTCGCCAGCAGCAACACCAGGCCCGCGCCCATCAGGCTGACCGTCAAGCCCAGGCGCATCGACAGGCTGCCGGTCTTCATGGGCGCGCTTCCAGCACGTAGCCCACGCCGCGAATGGTGTGGATCAGTTTGACCTCGCTCTGGTCATCCACCTTGGCGCGCAGGCGGCTGATGGAGACTTCGACCACGTTGGTGTCGCAGTCGAAATTCATGTCCCAGACCAGGGAAATAATCTGCGTTCGGGTCAGCACTTCGCCAGCCTGGCGCATCAGCACCTGCAACAGGGCGAACTCCTTGGTGGTCAGGTCGATGCGCCGGGTGCCGCGATAAGCGCGGTGGCGGCGCGGGTCCAGCTCCAGGTCCGAGACGCAGAACACTTCCGGCTGTGGAATGTGCTCGCTGCGGCGCATCAGGGTGCGCACCCGTGCCAGCAGTTCGGGAAACTCGAACGGCTTGACCAGGTAATCGTCGGCGCCCATGTCCAGGCCCTTGATCTTGTCAGCCAGCCGGCCACGGGCGGTCAGCATCATTACCCGCTGGGTGCCGTTGCGGCGCAGTTCTTCCAACACTTGCCAGCCATCCTTGCCAGGCAGGTTGACGTCCAGGATCACCAGTTCATAGGCGTGCTGCCCGGCCAGGTGCAGGCCGTCGATGCCATTGGCGGCGCAGTCGACCACGTAGCCACTTTCGTTCAGGCCCTGTTGCAGGTAGTCGGCGGTTTTCTGCTCGTCTTCGACCACGAGAATACGCATGGGGGTTACCTCTTGAATTAGGGGGAGAGAAGGTGCCCATTACCCTATGGCGGCGGTATCGGAGTAGGAAAAGTCTGAAGGCTAAAGTAGCTTTAGGGTCAACTGCGACCGTCGGTCGCACCGCACCGCAGGCAAAAAAAACGCCCCAAGCGGGGCGTTAAAAATTCATCTCTTTCCAAAGGAGCTACACAAAAGCTTCAGAGATGAATGTGCTCGGTGAATAAGTTGAAGCGAGTATAGAAAGTTCCACTTAACGAGAAGCTGAGGCCAATATTACAATTTTGATAACCGGCTATTTGTGAACAGATGTTAGTTAATCGCGAGCGAATGTAAGGGCTACAGCGCGACCAATGGGTATTCGGCAATCAGACGAACTTCTTCCAGGTCTGACTCAAACGCACTGGAGCGCACGGTGGCCTGGCGCAAGCGCAGGGACAAATCCTTCAAGCGTCCACTTTGCACCACGTATTTGGCCTCGATATCCCGTTCCCAACGGCGTTGATCGGTCAAGGGGTTACCCGCTGCATCGCGGCGCATATACACGGCATTGGCGTTGCTATAGTCGGCGCCGGTGCCTTTGCCGTAGCGGGTCATGAACGACAGGCCGGGAATGCCGAACGCCTGCATGTCCAGGTCGTAGCGCACCATCCATGAGCGTTCCTTGGGCGCGTTGAAGTCGCTGTACTGGATCGAGTTATTGAGGAAGATCGAGTCTGACTGGCGCAGGTAGTCGAAATCATCGTCGCCGTTGTTACGTTGGTGGGACACGGCCAGGCTGTGGGCACCGACCTTGACCCCGAGCCTGGCGCTCCAGATGTTGTTGTCGAACTCGCCGAGCCGTTTCTGGCCTTCGTCCACGGCCTTGTAGTAGTTGAAGTCGCCGAACAATGACACGTCATCGGTCAATGCGTAATTGGCATTGCTGCCGAAGTAGTACTGGTCCCAGGCGTCCTTCAAGCGGCTGCTGTACAGGCTAAAACCCAGATGGCTGTTGAGCTGGTAGTCACCGCCGAAGTAGGCGATCCAGGGCGAGTCGACCTTGCCTGCATAGAAGGTGGCAAAGCCTTTGTTCATGCCGCTTTCACTGGGCTGGCTCATGCCGCTCAGGCGCCCGCCTTGCAGGCTCAAGCCTTCCAGGCTGGTGTTTTGCAGGGTGACGCCGCGAAAGCTCTCGGGCAACAGGCGAGAGTCGCCGTAGGCCACCACCGGGGTGAGTGGGAACACGTCGCCGGCCTTGATCACCGTGTCCAGCACGCGCAGTTTTGCCGCGCCGCCGATTTTGCTGTAGCTGTTTTCCGGCTGGTTGTCGCTGTTCACCGGCAGCACGCCGAACGAGCCTTTGCCGCCGCTGCGGCCGCTGCCCGAGTCAAGCGTAAGGCCGTACATGGCGAACGCGTCCAGACCAAAACCCACGGTGCCCTGGGTAAAACCGGATTCGAATTTGCCAATAAAGCTCTGGGCCCAGGCTTCGGAGTAACCATTGCCAGTGGGGCTGGACTGGCCTTTGCGGTCATCGCGGTTGAAGTAGAAATTGCGTGCCAGCACGTTGATGCGACTGCCCTCGATAAAACCCTCGGGTGTGTCTTGCACCGCCACAGCGGTCAGGGGCAACGCGGCCATCAATGAAAAGGGAAGGGTGTAATGACGAATGCTCATGATGCGCTCCTCGGTGATGGCAGTTATCAGCTTCTTATAGAGGCGGGCGTTCTTTTTGATCTGGCCCTGGGTGATAGTTGCAAACGACGGATAACAGCTGCATGGCGCGAAGATTACAATTCTGGAAACTAACGGCCATCTAACAAATAAGTAATGTTCTGGTGAACCTGGCGTCAGGGTGGGTTGGTTAATCTCGACACTGAACTTTTCAGTCGAGGAAACCGCAATGAACTTTTATAAAGTAGGTGTGGCTGTATTAACGGCTGTGTTGTCATTTGGCGCGCTGGCCGAAGGGGGCGGGGATCGCACCTTTGCCCTGATGATGGAGCGCAATGAGAAAGCCATGGCCGCCTACGCGATCAAAAAAGGCAAGCCGGTGCCCGAGGTCCAGGCTTACCGCTATGGCATGGACCTGGACATTGCTAAGGTCGTCAACGTGACGCCGCCGATCCGCTCGTGCAACGTCGTGCCGTCGCGCATGACCTATGAAGACTCCAGCGGCAAGCTCAATACCCTGGAATATCAGGTCATGGGCGTATGCCGTAACAATGGCGGTTGAAAATATAGTTCGGCCCAGGGCTCAAGCGCTCTTCAGAAAACCCCGGCAGCGCCGATGCAAGTTAGAACACCCACCTCACTTGCCTAACGGTGCCCCATGTTCAATACCGGCCTGAAGCAGGAGCTGACCGCTCTGCGCGAAGAATTGTCGAGCTTGCTCCAGGTGAAAGAGAGCCTGGAAAACGAAATGCTCTGCCTGACACTGGACCCTGAAGGTCGTGTGGAGTGGGCCAATGCCAACTTCCTGCAGGAACTGGCTTACTCGCTGGGCGAGATTGTCGGGCGCGCGATCGAAGACCTGGTGCCGGCACATGTGCGCCAGGACGAGTTCCAACTGCGCTTCAAGCACGCGCTGGCCCGCGGCGAACACTTTGCCGGCGCCGTGCGCCTGATGCGTGGCAATGGCAAAGAAGCCTGGTTGCGCTCAATCGTGCAGCCGGTGCGCAGTTCGGAGGGGCGCATCAAGCAGTTTTCGATGTTCTCCAGCGACCTTACCCGCACCATCGAGAGTTCGCGTGAACATGAAAACCTCATCACCGCGCTAATGCGCTCCACCGCGTTGATCGAGTTCGACCTGGACGGGCATGTGCTCACCGCCAATGACCGCTTCCTCGGCGCCATGGGGTACAGCCTGGCGCAGATCGAAGGCAAACATCACCGTATATTCTGTGAGCCACAGGAATACAACAGTGCCGAATACCAGCAGTTCTGGAAGCGCCTGAACGCCGGTGAGTTCGTCGCCGCGCGCTTCAAACGAGTGGACAGCCACGGCCGCCTGGTGTGGCTGGAGGCCACCTACAACCCGGTGGTGGACGCCAATGAGCGGCTGTACAAAGTGGTCAAGTTTGCCACGGTCATTACCGACCAGGTCAACCGCGAGCAGGCAGTGGCCGAGGCCGCCAATATTGCCTACAGCACCTCTTTGCAAACCGACGACAGCGCCCAGCGCGGCACCACCGTGGTCACCCAGGCCGTGGACGTGATGCGCGACCTGGCCCAGCACATGCAGCAGGCCGGTGAAGGCATCGAGGCGTTGAATGCCCAGTCCCAAGTAATCGGCAGCATCGTCAAGACCATCAGCGGCATTGCCGAGCAAACCAACCTGCTGGCGCTCAACGCCGCCATCGAAGCGGCGCGTGCCGGTGAGCAGGGGCGTGGCTTTGCGGTGGTGGCCGATGAAGTACGGCAACTGGCGTCACGCACCAGCAAAGCCACCGAAGAAATTGTCGGTGTGGTGCGCCAGAACCAGGACATGGCCCGCGACGCGGTGGCCTTGATGGCCGACGGACGTGCGCAAGCCGAGCAGGGCCTGGCCCTGGCGGCCGAGGCGGGTACCGTGATCGTCGAGATTCAAGACGGTGCGCAGAAGGTGGTGAGTGCGGTCGGGCAGTTTGCCAATCAGCTGTCGAGCTAAAGAGAACGTTCGGACGCCAAACCCGCTTTTGAATACAACAGAGCCCAATTGTGGGAGCTGGATTGCCTGCGATGGCATCACCTCTGTGTGTCTGATGTACCGAGGTGTCTGCATCGCAGGCAAGCCAGCTCCCACATGGGTTTTGTAGTGTCTTCAGGTTCGTGGCATGCACTCGATGGTGCGGTTTACCACGGTCTTGGCCATCTCCAGCAAGTGCCATGCGGCATGGATTCGGGCGCGGTCGTGGGGTTGCAGGTGATCGCAACAGTCCCACACCGTGGCCGATGCGCTGTTGATCAGATGGGAAATATAGAGTTGAGCGTCTTCGAAGCTGAGCTCTTCGTTGACGACTAGGCAATCCATGGGGGGATCGGGAAGTGCTTTGGTCATGGTGTAACTCCTATTGAGCAAGGGAGCGACCACCTACGCTGCTAAACGTAAGGTGGCAGCTGTACGCGGGTTAGCAGACCGGTCAATAGGAAAACCGGCGCACCCGAAAGTGCCCCGCGCACAGCTACCATAAACGTATAGGTGAACCTGTGCCTATTGAGTTCGGGCTGCTAAACCCGATCACTGAAATCCAGTGACGGACCGAAGACTAGCCATCGATTCCAACAGGCACAAGGCGGCAGGGATTGTCTCGGAAACGTCCTGCAATTTAAAGGGATACGGCTTGCTGGCCCTTTACAAACCATGACCAAATGCCAGCAACACGACCTCATCCAACTGTGGGAGATTCTATGGTTGGGGGGAAGCCCCAAAAAACGCTTTTGATTGGTACTCGCTTTGATTTTTCATGAGCGAAAAGGCGATACGCGCTAACTTGCGGGCGATGATGACCAGGGCTTGAGTTGTTTTCAGGCCCCTGGCCAGATAGCCCTCGTATAAAGGCTTCCAGGCTTCTGACCTAATACCGGCTGACGCCGCGTTATGCAGCAACCTGCGGATTTCTGAGTCTCCTTTCTTGCTCAAAGAACGACGTCCGTTCATTTGCCCTGAGTCGGACACCCTCAAGTCCATTCCCAGAAAAGCGATGTAAGCGTCAGCACTTTCAAACTCTCCTCGTTGAAAGGCCATGGTCAAGGCAACTGCCGTAAGAAAGCCAATGCCCTCGCCGGCTTGGCAGCGTCTGCCTTGATGCAAAACACCCGCTTCAGTGCCAGCCGCTAATATCCGTTTTTCAATGAGCGCTTCATGCCTATCAAGACAAGATGAAATGCTCTTGGACGAGGCTTTGAGCAACGGCTCACCTGCCCAGCTCTGGTTCAGTGCAACACGCATCTTCACCAGTGCGGCACGTCGGCGAAGCAAGCTTTGAAGCTTGGTATAAATTTTCGGCGGCGGATTCCAGGCACGCAAATCAGCCTGTTCATTTCTCAAATAACGAGCCAGTAACTGCGCATCGCTGAGGTCTGTTTTGGCGCGCCCACCAGTGCCTTTACGGTAGTGATTCAGTCGATATCCATCGATCACATAAACCTTGTGACCCATTGAGTGAGCCAAGTTGACGGTATCTAGGTGATAGATATTGGTGGCTTCAATTGCAATTGCACTACCTGCGGGCAACGACTTCAGCCACGTTTTCAGCTCAGGTTTATTGTTCGGTACGATCGTTGTTTCAGCCGTTTCACTTCGATAGACCACAACTTCGGCCTTGGCGACATCCACACCGATGATTGATTGCGAGACAGTCATTGCCATGAAAAACGCTCCGGGTTAGGGTTTGCAGGCTTGTCGGGGCTTCACCATTGCGCTGGCTTGCTTCTATCGTCGGTCATGGCCGATGCATTCCTTATCGGCGCTTTGGTGAAGGGGTGGGGCGAAGTCTCCCACGGTCTGTACTGGCTAGAGTCAGATGCTGGCTTTTAGTCCCACCACCCCTACAAGTCTAACCATACAAGCTGGCTTGCCTGCGATGGCATCAATAGGGTGTGCCTGATACACCGAGGTGTCTGCATCGCAGGCAAGCCAGCTCCCACAGTTTGAACGTATTCCAACCCAGCACTCAGCGTCCGAGCATCTTCACCCAACGCGACGGCGGCATGCCGTAGGTGCTGCGAAATTGGCGGGTCATGTGGCTTTGGTCGGTGAAGCCTGCGGTCATCGCCGCATCCACCAACGATTGGCCCTGGGCTAACAAGTGGCGCACCAGGTCCAGCCGGCGCATGGTCAGGTAGCGGTAGGGGCTGGTGCCGAACAACAAACGAAAGTCCCGCGATAAGGCCCAGCGGTCACGGTCGGCGTGGTCGGCTATTTCATCCAGGGTGATGCTACGGCCCAGGGCGCTGTGGATGAATTCACGGGCGCGTTCGGCGGCCACATAGTCGAAGGATTTACGGCTGACGATGGCACCGGATGCCTCGCTCAGCGCCTGGGCCAGGTCGAACATGGCGTCTTGCTCTTGCATCGGGTCAATCGGGCAATCCAGGCTTTGCAGCAGCACTTCGCTGGCGCGGTGTAGCCGTGGGTCGGTGGACAAACCGCCGGGAATGAAAGGCAAGGGTTTGCCGCCGAGGATCTGCTGGATCAGCGCCGGCTCCACATAAATCATCCGGTACTTGAAGCCTTCATCGCTGCCGGCGCGGCCGTCATGGGTTTCATCCGGGTGGATCACCATGGTGGTGCCGGGCAGGCTATGGGTCGTGCCGCCACGATAATGAAAACTCTGCACGCCGAACAACGTGCGCCCGATGGCGTAGGTGTCATGGCGATGGGGGTCGAAGGCAAAGCCGGCGAAGTACGCCTCGATACGGTCCAAGCCGCTGGCGTGCGGGGCGCGGTGCAGCCAGTCGAGGGAGTGGGTGGGTTTGCCCATGGTGACTTGTCACAGAAGGAGGTGGAAACACGTTAACCGAGTCTGCCGCGGTTGTCTGCCTGGGGTCTTGTACGATTGTGCAGGCGTCTGCCGGGGCCTATGATCGCTGTTCGTCTACTGCGCTGGTGAACCCTCCATGGATGTTTTCAACCCTGCCTATGTGGCGCCGCTGGTCTCGCTCGCCCTGCTGTGGACGGTTGCCGTGGTGACCCCCGGCCCCAACTTCTTCAATACGGCGCAGTTGGCCGCCCGTTGTTCGCGGCGCCACGGCGTGGTGGCGTCGGCGGGGGTGGCGACGGGCACGATTATCTGGGGGCTGGCGGGTGGCCTGGGCATCAAGTCGCTGTTTACCGCCGCGCCCATGCTGTACCTGGCGTTCAAGATCATCGGCGGCTGTTACCTGATCTATCTTGGGCTGAAACTGTTCAAGCGCTCGGCGCCGACCACAGGGCAGACGGTGTTGCCCGATGAGCCGCGACGTTCATTGTTTTCCGCGTGGCGTTTCGGTTTATTGGGCAACTTGTCCAACCCCAAGGCCGCTCTGTTCGTCGCCACAGCCTTCGCCTCGACCATGCCGCCGTCACCATCGCCAGCGCTGCTGACCCTGGCGGTCATCACCATGGCAACCTTGTCGTTCAGTTGGTACTCCAGCGTAGCCCTGGTGTTTTCCAGCGAGCGCATGGCCAACCTCTACAGCCGTTCGCGCAAGTGGCTCGACCGCTTTGCCGGGAGCTGCTACCTGTTATTCGGTGCACATCTGGTAGCGAATCGCTGACCGCCTATGGTAAGAAGCCTTACTTTCAACAGTGAGGCCGGGTCATGAGCAAGGTGCGGGTAGGTATTATTTTTGGTGGCCGTTCGGCTGAGCATGAGGTCTCGCTGCAATCGGCACGCAACATTGTCGATGCCCTTGATCGTTCACGCTTCGAGCCGGTTTTGATCGGTATCGACAAGGCCGGTCACTGGCACCTCAATGACACCTCGAACTTCCTGCTCAACCAGGAAAACCCGGCACTCATCGCCCTCAACCAGTCCAACCGTGAATTGGCGGTGGTGCCCGGCAAGGCCAGCCAGCAAGTGGTGGAAACCTCCGGCCAGGGCGTGCTGGAACACATCGACGTAATCTTCCCGATTGTCCACGGCACCCTCGGTGAAGACGGTTGCCTGCAAGGCTTGCTGCGCATGGCGGACTTGCCCTTCGTCGGCTCCGACGTACTCGGCTCGGCAGTGTGCATGGACAAAGACATCAGCAAGCGCCTGCTGCGCGACGCGGGTATTGCTGTCACGCCGTTCATCACCCTTACACGTCGCAACGCGGTGCGCACCTCCTTTGAAACGGCAGCGAACAAGCTCGGTTTGCCGATGTTCGTCAAACCCGCTAACCAGGGTTCCTCTGTGGGCGTGAGCAAAGTCGGCAACGAAGCCGAGTACCGCGCCGCGGTTGAACTGGCGCTGGGCTTTGATGAAAAAGTGCTGCTGGAGTCCGCCGTCCAGGGCCGTGAAATCGAATGCGCCGTGCTGGGTAATGACCAGCCCATCGCCAGCGGTTGTGGCGAGATCGTGGTGAGCAGTGGCTTCTATTCCTACGACAGCAAATACATCGACGCCCAGGCCGCCCAGGTGGTGGTGCCGGCGGATATCAGCCATGAAGCCAGCGAGCGCATTCGCCGCCTGGCCATCGAAGCGTTTGAGGTGTTGGGCTGCGCCGGGCTGGCGCGGGTGGATGTGTTCCTGACGCAGGACGGCGAAGTGCTGATCAACGAGATCAACTCCCTGCCCGGTTTTACTCGCATCAGCATGTACCCCAAGCTGTGGCAGGCGACGGGCATGAGCTACAGCGAGCTGGTAAGCCGGTTGGTCGAGCTGGCGCTGGAGCGGCATGCGGGGCGCAAGGGGTTGAAGATCAGTCGCTGATTGTTGGGTGCGCTCGACTCAACGGCCGGTGAGCAACTGTGGCGAGGGAGCTTGCTCCCGTTGGGGCGCCAAGCGTCCCCAGTCATATTGAGGCGATGCTTTAGTTCAAAGATGGGGATGCTGCGCAGCCCAGCGGGAGCAAGAGTAAGGTCTGATCGTTAGTTTGTACGAGCAATCCACGAATAGATCAATGTCTTCGGCTCTTCCGGGTGATGCGTCCTCCTGCGATAGCTGGCAAACGTCGGCGAGGTACAGTAGGTACACACGTCACTCACCTCGATATACTCGCGCTTGACCCCTGCCGCGTGCAGCAACAGCAGCCCATACCCGCTCAAATCAAACCAGGCACTTCCCGTTTGCCTGGCGTGGGGCGGTGTGATGAACGGGGGCTGTAGAGGCGCCGGCTGCTCAACGCTCCAGGGCGCTTGGCCGTGCTGCCACATATGGCCTTGATCGGTCTGGAGCTCGGCTATAAACGTTGCGCTCACTTCATAGCAGCAAGGCTTGATCGAAGGCCCAATCGCCACCCGCAACTGCTCTGCAGCAATGCCTTTGTCGATAAAGAGCTGCACGGCATTACCGATAATTCCGCGTTGTAAGCCCTTCCAGCCGCCATGAATGGCGGCCACCCGATCACCGCCTGCAATCAGGATGGGCAAACAATCGGCCGTAATGACTGCAATCGGTTGCCGGCTCCGGGTGAACACCCCATCCGCCTCAACCGTATTGGCCACCTGGCCCGCCTCCCACTCAATCACCGACGCGCTATGCACCTGTTTGCAGATGAACACATCCTGGGGGAGCAGCGGGTCATCAATTGAGCAAAAACCGTGGTCGACTCCGGCGAGGGCGTCGAGGTGATGAGCTTTATGCACTGTGCATCCTCCGTTAATCAAAACCCCTCAGTCACCCAGCGCCTCACCTTCACGCCGAGGGTCAGCACCGCCACTGAGCGTCACCTTGCCATGGGCATTCCGTGTGCGCACGATGGCCTGCACGCCGCTGGTCATCTCGATCTCGCTCAGGGCGTGGCCCTTGTCCTTGAGCGCCTGTTTCAGCGCCGGGCTGAACAGCCCTGCTTCCAACTCGGTAGCACCATTGCGGCTGCCGAAGTTGGGCAGGCTGATGGCTGCCTGCGGGTCGAGCTTCCAGTCGAGCATGGCCACCAGGGATTTACTCACGTACTCGATGATTTGCGAGCCGCCGGGGGAGCCGACGGTGGCCAGCAGTTCGCCCGTGTTGCGGTCGAACACTAAGGTCGGGGCCATGGCCGAGCGTGGGCGTTTGCCCGGTTGTACGCGGTTGGCTACCGGCTGGCCGTTTTCTTCGGGGATGAATGAGAAGTCGGTCATCTGGTTGTTGAGCAAAAAGCCCTGGACCATCACGTGGGAGCCGAACGCTGCTTCCACCGTGGTGGTCATCGACACGGCGCCGCCCTGGTCGTCCACCGCCACCACCTGTGAAGTGGAGATGCGCAGGGGCGAGCGGTCTGGCGCATACGCCACCCGAATACCGGCGGGTTGGCCGGGCTTGGCGATGCCCATGCTGCGTTCGCCGATCAGCGTGGCGCGCTGCGCCAGGTAACTCGGTGCGACGAGGCCGGCGACGGGTACGGGGGTGAAGTCTGCATCGGCCACGTACAGCGCGCGGTCGGCAAAGGCCAGGCGCCCGGCTTCGGCGAGCAGGTGCACCGCCTCGGGTGTCGGCTCAAGCCTGGCCGGTGAGACACTCTTGATCGGTGTCATGGGGGCGATGGCCAGGCGCGGGTCGCGGGTTTCCAGCGCCTGCAGTGTCCCCAGGATCTGCGCCACGGCAATCCCGCCCGAGGAGGGCGGTGGCATCCCGCAGACCTTCCATTGTTTGTAGTCGGTGCACAGCGGTGCGCGTTGCTTGGCGGTGTAGCCCTTGAGGTCGGCCTGGGACAGGCTGCCGGCATTGCGATGGCCCTGTACCTTGCGTGCGATCTCGTCGGCAATCGGGCCTTGGTATAGCGCATCCGGCCCTTCCTTGGCGATGCGCTTGAACACTGCGGCCAGTGGCGGGTTTTTCAATAGTGTACCGGTGGCTTTTGGCGAGCCATCCGCATTCAGGAAGTACGCCGCCATGTCGGGCGATTGCGCGATAAAGCGGTCAGCCGCGATCAAGCTGTGCAAGCGCGGGGAAACGGCGAAGCCTTGCTCCGACAGGCGAATCGCCGGCTCGAACAGCTTGGCCCATTGCAGGTGGCCACTCTTTTTGTGCGCCATCTCCAAGGCGCGCAGTACGCCCGGCGTGCCCACCGAGCGCCCGCCAATCTGCGCATCCGTGAACGCCATCGGCGTACCGTCGGCCGTCAGGAACAGACGCTCTGTCGCCCCGGCCGGTGCTGTTTCGCGGCCGTCATAAGCCTGCACCTGTTGTCCATCCCATAGCATGATGAATGCCCCGCCGCCGATGCCGGACGACTGTGGTTCCACCAAGGTCAATACCGCTTGCATGGCAATCGCCGCATCAATGGCCGAACCGCCTTGGCGCAGTATTTCACGCCCGGCTTCAGCGGCCAGTGGGTTGGCGGCCGCCGCCATATGGCGCTCGGCGTGGCGGGTGCTGAGGTCGGTGCGATAGCCCGAACCCAGCTCTGGCGCCGGTGGCTGTTCGTTGACGGGCGTGTGGCAGGCTGCGAGTGCCAGGGTTGCGGCGATGACTGTCAGGCTGCGGCGGGAAATCAAAAACACGCGCTGAACTCCGTTCATGTTGAGAAGGTGCTGTTGCCCTTGGGGTACTGCGTTCTACAGGTAAATCGTGCCTTGCATGTACAGCACGGCCTTGCCGGAAATAATCACCCGGTCACCCTGGAGTTCACAGCGCAATTGGCCTTTTCGCTGGCCACCTTGCTCGGCGCTCAATTGCGATTTGCCCAGGCGCTCGGCCCAGAACGGTGCCAGCGAGGTGTGCGCCGAGCCAGTAACCGGGTCTTCATTGACGCCCACATTCGGGCCGAACCAGCGCGAGACAAAATCAAACCGAGTGCTTTTGGCAGTTACCGCAATCCCACGTTTAGGCAGGCCCTTGAGTCGCGCAAAGTCCGGTGTAAGAGCCGCCACCTGCGCTTCATCCTCCACCAGCACAATGTAGTCGTCGGTGCCAAACACCTCGGCGGTTTCAAGCCCCAGGGCGCTCAACATGCCATGGGGCGGCTCGCAGCGTTCGGGGTTCTTGGCTGGAAAATCCATCGCCAGTTCATCGCCGTTGCGGGTTACCCGCAACTCGCCGCTACGGGTGGCAAAGCGCAGAACCTGCGGGGCGTCCGCCAACTTGTGGATCAATACCCACGCGGCTGCCAACGTGGCATGGCCGCACAGGTCCACCTCAACTTCCGGGGTGAGCCAGCGCAACTCATAGAACTCGCCACGAGGTACAAAAAACGCGGTTTCCGAGAGGTTATTTTCAGCCGCAATCTGCTGCAGTTGCGCGTCGGGCAGCCACTCAGTGAGCGGGCACACCGCCGCCGGGTTGCCGCCGAAGGGATGGTGGCTGAAAGCGTCGACTTGGTAGATGTCCAGTTGCATCGGGGCACTCCGTGTTTAGGGGAGGCTGGACACTAACAGTGGGGTTGGGGGGCGTCAAAATACAGTTGGGGAGTTTTTTTGCGCGCATAAAAAAACGGCCTACCTTTCGGTAAGCCGTTTTTAGTACTTGGTGGCTACACAGGGACTTGAACCCCGGACCCCAGCATTATGAATGCTATGCTCTAACCAACTGAGCTATGTAGCCAAGTGGCGCGCATTATTCGCTTGGAACGGCAATGCGTCAAGCGTTTTTGTTGAAAATTTTTCTACGCTTTCAACTGTTTAAGCCAAAGCGCTGGTTTTGGCGACGGGCGGTGGCGAATGCACCGTGGATGAGGGGAGCGCAAGCGCTAAGTGTCTTCGAAGGTCTACTCACGGGCCAAGTCCGACAGTGTTGGGCAGATATCCCTGTCGCCCAACGCTTGACTGGCTAATTCAACTTATTGATGCAGTGGGGTGTGGGTGACGCGCTTGAGCTGTTCGCGTGCCCGTGACAGGCGCGAGCGCACGGTGCCGATAGGAATGTCCAGTACGTCGGCGGTGTCCTGGTAACTGCCGTCGGTTTCCAGGGAGGCGTACAGTGTTCTGCGCATCTCTGTGGGCAAGTGATCAATCGCGCTCAGGGTATTTTCCAGGCGTCGGTTGACCTCGAACTCCCAGTCCAGGCTGTGGCTTTCTTCATGGCCATGCCACAGCGACTCGTCGAATTCGCAATGAGAGGGCTTGGCATACAGGCGCCGGAAGTGATTGCGGATCAGGTTCTGCGCGATGCCGCACATCCAGGTGCTGAGCGTCGCGGTACCACTGAAGCGCTCGCGATTGCGCCAGGCCTCCAAGTAAGTCAGTTGCAATAGATCATCCGCGTCTTCCGGGTTGAGTACCCGTTTGTGAATGAAGCGCCGCAGTTTTTTCTGTTGATCGTCTGTCAGATGGAGCATGAATTGAGGCGAATTGCCACCAAGGTGAACTAAGGCTTCAATAGGGATATTCATGATTTTTTCCTTAAGGTAGACGCAGTCGAAAACGTATCGACAGGAACCCGATTGCACTGCGTGTGCCAAATAGAAAAAACCGTTCAACTCATTGATTTATATATAAAAATATTTTGAATATAAGATTTTTTACGCAGGCTGTTGCACGTGGGAAATGGTGGCCTGTGCAAGTATTTTCAAACTCGCCGTGGTCTCGAATTTCAATGGAACCGTATGGTTAGGCCTCGCCACACAAGGAAAACACTCTTCCTGAAATGGCCTGTCCATGAAAGTCGAATCTCGCAACGATGTGCAAACGGTCCAACGCCTGGATCAACCCGTTATTCATACGACCTCCGAGCCTGCACCTGCGAAGGGTGTGGACGAACTGGCCCATCTGTTCAATCAGGAAGTGGAGCTCAATAAACTTTCGCTGGGCCAGCGGCAGATGAGCGTGCGCGTGCCGCCGGCTCAGCAACTGGTGCAGCTTTATGATCAGCTGGGTCATCCGGCTCAGGCGAGCATGGCCTCGGTTTCGCGTCGAATCAGGATGCAATTGCTGCAAAACGTCGGCGTCGAAAAACTGCTCGACGTTGCGGGCGGCGACCCGGCGCGTGCATTCGTGGTGCTCAAGCATGTGGCGAGTGAGGCGGACACCGAAGGCCGTAAATCCGAGGCTGCCTTGGCACATGCAGCCATCGCCAAGCTGGAGGCTCGTTTCAAGGGAGAAATCCAGGCTGGCCTGAACATTGCCGTGGCATTGCAAGCGGCCGGCGTGGACCCCGAGGAACGTCAGGCGCTACGTTCGCTCTACTACGCCAGCGTGGTCACGCGCCAATCCCTGGCAACGATGATGCAAGCTTTGCTGGGTGTATACGGCGGCGACCGGTTTCAAGAAGGGCTTAACGTGATGCGTAAAGCCCTGGCGGACGATATTGCCGCCTTGGTGTCCTCGATGCCTACGCCGTTGCTGCGCTCATTGCTGGTGGGCCTGCGAAGCTGCGGGCAGTTGAGCGCAGTGCTGGCCGGTTGCGTGGAGTGCAAGCAGCGCCTGCATATGGAGGATGAGGCCGTTACGCTGTTGCAGCGCCTGTTGGGCTACGCCAGCAGCGGTATCGCCGCCAGTGAAATCCTGCGGCTGGGGGACGATCTTGGGGGCGGGGCGACCGCCCGGCAACTGGTTGCGCTCAACGCGCTCTATCCCCTCATCCAGCAATTGCCCCTGGCCTTGTGGCCTGACAGCCGGGTCCGTCAGGAAACCCTGATCAGCTTTGTGGCGGTGATGGACGAGCTGAATCGGATCGATGGCGGCACCAAGCGTGCCGGTCTGGCGGGGATCATGACGTGACCGTGCTATCGGCCATCAATGGGTTGCTGCTCAAGGCGGCACAGCGAGCAGAAGTACTGGGCGCCGTGGTGGTCATGGCCATCGTCTTTATCTTTATCGTGCCACTGCCCACCTGGCTGGTGGATATTCTGATCGCGTTGAATATCTGCATTTCGTGCCTGTTGATCGTGCTGGCGCTCTACTTGCCAGGGCCCTTGGCGTTCTCGTCGTTCCCGTCGATTCTGTTGCTCACGACCATGTTTCGATTGGCACTGTCGATTGCGACCACGCGTTTGATCCTGCTGGAGCAGGACGCCGGGGACATCGTCGAAGCCTTCGGCAATTTCGTGGTAGGGGGAAACCTGGCGGTCGGGATGGTGATCTTCCTGATCCTGACCCTGGTCAACTTCCTGGTCATCACCAAGGGCTCGGAGCGGGTCGCTGAAGTGGCCGCCAGGTTCAGCCTGGACGCAATGCCCGGCAAACAGATGTCCATCGACAGCGACCTGCGTGCCGGGCTGATTGACGGCATGCAAGCGCGGGACAAGCGCGATCAACTGTCGCGTGAAAGCCAGCTGTTCGGGGCCATGGACGGCGCCATGAAATTCGTCAAGGGCGACGCTATCGCCGGGTTGATCATCGTCGTGGTCAACCTTCTGGGTGGTTTCTCCACGGGTATGTTCCAGCACGGGTTGAGCGCCGCCGACTCGATGGCGCTGTATTCGGTACTGACGATCGGGGATGGCCTGATCGCACAGATTCCCGCGCTGCTGATCTCGCTGACCGCCGGCATGATCATCACCCGCGTGGCACCGGATGGGCGCAAAGGCGTCAGTAGCATGGGGGTCGAAATTGCCCGACAAATGACCAGTGAGCCCAAGAGCTGGGTAATTGCCTCGGTGGGAATGCTTGCGTTCGCAGCAGTACCTGGCATGCCTACCCTGGTCTTTATCTTTATTGCGCTGATCACCGGCAGCGTGGGTTATTACCTGGTACGCCAGCGTCAACGGCAGGCAGCGCCTGCCAACGAAGCCGCTGAAGTGGTCCGCCCTGAAGAGAACGGTAAAGAGGACTTGCGCGGATTTGATCCGTCGCGCCCTTACCTGTTGCAGTTTTCCCCCGTGCTGCGCGGAACGCCTGAGGTGACGGACCTGATTCATGGGATTCGCCAGGCGCGAAACTCGCTGGTCGCCAATATTGGCCTGACATTGCCTCCGTTCGAGGTTGAACTCGATGACTCCCTGGCCGCCGATGAAATGCGTTTTTGCGTACATGAAGTCCCCATGGTCAGGGCGTCAGTGGTCAACCAGGTGGCTGTTGAGCGCAAGGCGCTGACGGTTGAGCCGGAGCACGCTATGCCGGGGTTGGCTGAGCGGGATGAACAGGATTGGCTCTGGTTGCCCCCTGATGATCCGCTGCTGGAGAACCCAGAGCTGGAGCGCTTCACGGCTACGCACCTGATCCTGGAACGCATGAGGCAGGCGATGATGCTCAGCGGGCCGCAGTTCCTGGGGATTCAGGAGAGCAAGTCGATCTTGAGTTGGCTTGAGCATAACCAGCCGGAACTGGTGCAGGAACTGCAGCGCATCATGCCGCTCTCGCGTTTTTCGGCGGTGTTGCAACGACTGGCCAGTGAAGGCGTACCGCTGCGAGCGGTGCGGCTGATTGTCGAGTCGCTGATCGAGTACGGGCAGCATGAGCGTGAGCCGGAAGCCCTGGCCGACTATGCGCGCATTGCCCTCAAGGCACAGATCTACCACCAGTACAGCGAGGCCGATGGCCTGCATGCCTGGCTGTTATCTCCGCAGAGCGAAAACATCCTGCGCGAGGCGCTGCGCCAGACCCAGACCGGCGTGTTCTTCGCGCTGGACGAGAACCACAGCGCGGCCTTTATCAGCCTGCTCAACCAGGCCTTTGTTTTAAGGGCCAAGAGCAAAAGTGTGATGTTGGTGGCGCAAGACTTGCGCAGCCCATTGCGGACCTTGCTGCTGGAAGAGTTCAACCATGTACCGGTGCTGTCTTTCGCTGAGTTGGGAAGCACATCCAAGGTCAAGGTCCTTGGGCGCATAGACCTGGGCCAGGAAGCCTTGGTGCGGGGGGCTGCGGCATGAGCCTCCGGCCATGGTCACTACAAAGGAGGGCTCGATGATGTATGAGTTACGGGTGCTTGATGGCCAGCGCCAGGGCGCTGCGTTGCCGTTGTTCGGCGAACAATGGAGCATCGGCGCCCAGGCAGACGCTGATTTGGTGCTGAACGACCCGGGGGTCGCCGAGCATCATGCGTTGCTGCGCTTTTCTGAGGTCAACTGGTCAGTTCAGGCCCAGGCGGAGCTGTTGTACGGGGCTGCTGGACAGGCCATGGCGCAGATCCCGAATCTGGCATTGAACGTGCCCTTTCTAGTGGGCAGCGTAAGGTTATGCGTCACCCTGGCGGATCACCCGTGGCCCGAGCCTGTGGCGCCGATAGCCGCAGCGGTGCCATCGCCGGATGAACCCGCGCAGGCACTGAAGTTGTCCTCCATTGCACCCTCGCAGCAAAAGCGCTTGATCAGCCTGGTGCTGGTGATGGCGATCATCATCGCGGTAGTGGGCATGGTCTCGACAGGGGAGCATGAGGCCCAGGCTTCGCTGATGCCTGCGGTGGCTGGCAAACAGGAACTGGCCTCACCGATTGATGTGCGCCAACAGTTGGTGAAGATGCTTGGTGAGCGTGAGTTGAGCCCGCGCATCGGCTTGCAGGTGATCAACGGCCAAGTCGTGCTGAGCGGGGATGTTTCCCAGGAGGATGTGGAGTTGGTGTCGCGGATGCTCAGCCGTTTTGGTGAGCAATTCGACAGTGCGGTGCCGGTGATCAGTCGTGTACGTGTGCGCGATGAGGCCTTGCCGTTCAGGATTGTGCAGATAGTGGGCGGACCGAACGGCCACGTGGTTCTGGAAGAGGGTAGCCGGCTTTTTCTGGGGGATCAGGTAGACGGCCTGCGCCTGGTGTTGATCGACAACAGCAAGGTGGTTTTCGACGGCGCGCAGCGTTATGAGGTGCTTTGGTGAGTATGCAATTGCAAGCGCGTCTCGACGCCTGGCAACAGCGGCAGGCCCAGGCGCTGAGCAGCTTTGCGCCAGTGGCGATGCGTGGTCGCATCCAGCGCGTCAATGGCATGTTGCTTCAATGCCGACTGCCTCAGGCGCGCATCGGCGACTTGTGCCAAGTGGAAAAAGGCCCGGGCGATTTCATGCTCGCCGAAATCATCGGCTTTGATCAGCAGGATGCAGTACTCAGTGCTCTGGGTAATCTGGAAGGCGTACGAGTGGGCGCTGGCGTTGAGCGCCTGGGCGTTTCGCATCGTGTGCAGGTCAGCGAGGCGCTGTTGGGCCAAGTGCTGGATGGCTTCGGGCGACCGATTACGGGGCAGGGCGCCAGTGCGTTTGTCGAAGCTGAACTGCCCGACACCAGTGCGGTGCTGTGTGAGGCGCCGTTACCCACCGAGCGGCCGCGGATCAACCGTGCCCTGGCCACCGGGGTGCGTTCCATTGATGGCTTGATGACGCTGGGTGAAGGCCAGCGCGTCGGTCTGTTCGCCGGGGCCGGTTGCGGCAAGACGACCTTGTTGGCCGAGATCGCCCGTAACGTCGAATGCGACGTCATCGTGTTCGGCCTGATCGGCGAGCGGGGCCGCGAGTTGCGTGAGTTTCTCGACCATGAGCTGGATGAGCAACTGCGCGCCAAAGCGGTACTGGTGTGTGCTACGTCTGATCGCTCCAGCATGGAGCGCGCCCGCGCCGCATTCACCGCCACGGCATTGGCCGAAGGTTTTCGGCGCAAGGGCCAACGCGTGTTGCTGCTGATTGACTCCCTGACCCGTTTCGCCAGGGCCCAGCGTGAAATTGGCTTGGCTGCCGGCGAACCGTTGGGGCGCGGTGGCCTGCCACCGTCGGTGTACAGCTTGCTGCCGCGCCTGGTGGAGCGCGCCGGGTTGACCCGTGACGGTGTGATCACCGCGATTTACACGGTGTTGATCGAGCAGGACTCCATGAACGACCCGGTGGCCGATGAGGTGCGTTCGTTGCTCGACGGCCATATCGTGCTGTCGCGCAAATTGGCCGAGCGGGGGCACTATCCGGCGGTGGATGTGCTGGCGAGCCTTTCTCGAATACTGAGCAACGTCGCGGCCCCGGAAGATATCCAGGCGGGCACGGCGTTGCGACGTTTGCTCTCGGCGTACCAGCAGATCGAGTTGATGCTCAAGCTGGGGGAGTACCAGCCTGGCAGCGATGCGCTGACTGACCTGGCCGTGAACAGTCGTCAAGCGGTGGATGGTTTCTTGCGCCAGGATTTGCGTGAACCCTCACCGATGGCCGTCACGCTTGAGCAACTCAAGGAGCTGACCACCCATGTCCCATTCTGACGTACTGCTCGGTGAGGTGGAGACGCTGCGGCGCCTGCGCAGGCACCGGGCCGATCGGGCCGAGCGTGCCCTGCGTGAGGCCAAGCGTGCGCAGCAGGCCCTGCTTGCGCACATCCAGCAGGCCCAGGAGGCACTGGAACAGACTCGGCAGGAGGAGGCCCGGCAAAGTGCGCTGTTGCTCAGCCAGCACCAGGGCCAGGTCCTGACCTTGCAAGGCCTTAAATCCTGGAGTGCACAGGAGCGCTCTTTATCTGCCAGCACCCAGCGCGGTGAGGGGCAGCTTGAGGCATTGCGCAACCAACGACAAGAGAAGGAAAGCCGCGTTGGCAGTGCGCAGAGGCAAGCCACCGAATGCCTGCGGCAGGTGGAAAAGCTTCAGGAGCTATCCCTTTTACTGACACAGGAGCCGATATGACCCAGGTTGCAAATAAGCCCGTTGAACGTTCGCGCTTGCGCGAACCGAGGGAGGAACGTGAACCAGGCACCGCGGGCATAGTGCCATGGGAGCAAGGGCGATTGTTTGCGCAGCTGTTTGCTCATGATGGGGAGGGCGACGGGACGGGAGCTTCCTTATCGGGAAAAAAGTCCGTGGCCGGCACCGCCATGATCGAGGCGCTGGCCGAACAGCTGGCACCTCGGGCGTTGGCCGGTACGCAGTGGCCGTTGCAGGCGGTGCTGTACTTGCCACGCCTGGGACGGATCAACGCCAGCGTACGGCGAGAACAGAGCGCCTGGGCGATTGAACTGGAAGCGGAGCACGATGCCACGGCGCGCTGGCTCAGTGGTGTACGGCAACAATGTGAGGACCGATTTACGCAAGCGTTGGGGCTTCCAGTGAGCCTCAGCCTGCCCAACGTCGGCTGCGCATGATAGTGCCGATACTGACATTACCTAAGCTGCGACACGACACCGTTGCCGCACGCCGTCGATTGGGCCGCGGGCTGCGCCTTGAGTTTCAGGTCTCAGGTCAGCGCGGTGAGCTGCGGCTTGAACCTGGGCGTTCTCCTACTGGGGTCGATTCTCTTGGTCTGGAGACGGCGTGCGGTGCGCTGGTGCTCGCTGAGGCGGGACCGTTGCTCAGCCTGCTCGGCGAGTGCCCGGTGCCGTTGGCCCAGTTCGGCAATGACCCTGATTCCTGGTTCTGGGACCTGTTCCATTATCACCTGAGCCCCCAGGTCAAGGCGTTGCTGGGCAGTGTGCGCCTCTTGGAAGAAGTGGACCGAGCCACGGGTTTTGGCTGCCGCCTCAGCGCGACCCTGGGCTCGTCTCGGGTGGATGGCTATGTGTGGCTGGCCCCCGAAACCTTCCTGGCGTTGTGCGATGCCGGACCCTGGCGCACCACGTCCGCGCCGCTCACTACATCGTTTCAATTGGCAATTGCCGTGACCCTTGGGCGTGTGCAGCTACCTGTTGCGCAAGCACGCAGCCTGCGCGCGGGTGATGTCGTGGTGCTTGAGCAGACCTGCTTTCAAGCCCAGGGCAGCGGTTATGTACAGGTTGGCAAACAGCGGCTGCATGGTTGCATTGACGATGTCACCGGGTCGGTTTGCCTGACCCTAACTTCTATCGAGGACACATCCATGGATGAAAATTTTGCAGCCCCCCACTACGCTGGGAGTGAGGAAGATATGCCGGTGGTGGATGTCTTCGGCAGTGAGCCATTCGATGAGTTGAGCATGGCACTGAGCGTACGCTGCGGAACACTCAACCTTACGCTGGGTGAACTGCGCAACCTGGCGGCCGGCTCGGTGCTGGGTATTGCCGGTTACGGTCCCGGTATGGCTGGCCTCTATTATGGCGATCGGCCTATTGCTCAAGGGCAGTTGGTAGAAGTCGACGGGCGCCTGGGCCTTCAGCTGTCCCGCGTGATGTTCGCTCGATGACAATCCAGGGGCTCGACCCCCTTATTCTGGCAGTCTTTCTTGGGGCATTGTCATTGATGCCCATGCTGTTGGTGGTCTGCACAGCGTTTTTGAAGATCGTGATTGTGCTGATGATCACCCGCAACGCCATCGGTGTGCAGCAGGTACCGCCGGGCATGGCCATCAACGGTATCGCACTGGCGGCAACGCTGTTCATCATGGCACCGGTAGGTTACGAGATCGCCGAGAACGTCAAGGCATCGCCCCTGGACATGAGCAACGTGCACACGTTCCTGCAGACCGGGAATGAGGCCATCCAACCCTTGCGAGCTTTCATGCTGCGCAACGTCGACCCCGATGTACTGACTCATCTGCTGGAAAACACCTCGCGCCTGTGGCCTGTGCAAATGGCCCAGGAGGTGCAGCGCGAAGACTTGATCCTGCTGATTCCGGCGTTCGTATTGTCGCAGTTGCAGGCGGGGTTCGAGATCGGCTTTTTGATCTACATTCCCTTCATTGTGATTGACCTGATTGTGTCCAACCTGCTGCTGGCGCTGGGGATGCAAATGGTCTCGCCCATGACTATTTCCCTGCCGCTCAAACTGTTGTTGTTCGTGCTGGTGTCCGGCTGGTCGCGATTGCTCGACAGCCTGTTCCTTTCCTATCTCTGAGTCGCCTATGGAACCGATCGTGCTGTTCAAGCAGGGGATGTTGCTGGTGGTCGTGCTGTCGGCACCCCCGTTGATTGTGGCGGTGGTGGTCGGCGTGCTGACGTCCCTGGTGCAAGCGCTGATGCAGGTACAAGACCAGACGCTGCCGTTTGGCATCAAGCTGGTTGCAGTGGGGGTCACGTTGATCCTGACAGGGCGCTGGATTGGCGTTGAGTTGATCCAGTTGATCAACCTGACCTTTGAAATGATCGGCCGTTCGGCCCTGAACTGAGACCCTGCCTGTGCTGCTGTATCTCGATTTGCTGCCCAGCCTGATGCTCGGCATGGCACGTATATACCCCTGCGGCATCCTGGTGGCGGCGTTCTGTTTTCAGCATATACGCGGCATGCCCCGGCATACCCTTGTGATGGTCATGGCGTTGATGCCCGCGCCGGCCATTCATGCGGCATTGCAAGGCCAGGAATTCTCGGGGCTCATGCTCGCTGGCCTGGCGCTGAAGGAGCTGGCCCTTGGGTTGCTGCTGGGGGTGTTGTTGTCGATGCCGTTCTGGCTGTTCGAATCGGTGGGAGCGCTGCTGGATAACCAGCGCGGCGCCTTGGCCGGTGGCCAGCTCAACCCCTCGCTGGGGCCGGACGCGACGCCGATCGGGCATCTGTTCAAGCAACTGGCGATTTTTTTGCTGATGGCTGTGCTGGGGCTGGGCGCGTTGACCCAGGTGATCTGGGACAGCTACCTGATCTGGCCGCCTACGGTGTGGTTCCCGCTTCCGGCAGAGAATGGCATGAGTCTGTTTGTCGACCTGCTGGGCGATACGTTCACGCACATGATGCTATACGCCGCTCCCTTCATTGCGGTGCTGTTGTTGCTGGAGTTCGGGGTCGCACTGCTGGGGGTGTACAGCCAGCAGTTACAGGTGAGTACGCTGGCGCCACCGGTCAAGTGTCTGGCGGGCATCGGCATTTTGCTGTTGTACTTTGCATTACTGCAGGACCTGATCGTTGGACGCCTGAGCCAGCTGGGCGATCTTAAACATATATTGGGGCTGTTGTTCCAGGGCTCGCCGCCATGAGCGACTCGGGGGAAAAGAAGCATCCCGCGTCAGCCAAGAAGCTGCGCGATCAACGTAAGAAAGGCCAGGTCGCCCAAAGCCAGGACGTGGGCAAGTTGCTGGCGCTGGCGGCCATCAGCGAGATTGCGCTGTTTACCGCCGAGACCAGCATGCAGCGCTTCCAGCAAATGATGGTGTTGCCGATGTCCCGCGTGGGCCAGCCGTTTGCACGATCGCTGGAAGAAGTATTAGTGGACGGACTGACCGTGTTTTTTTCGTTTTCCCTGCTGATGGCCGCCCTGGCGATTGCCACGAAGCTGATCAGCAGTTGGATGCAGTTCGGGTTGCTGTTTGCCCCGCAGACCCTGAAGCTGGATTTCAACCGCCTCAACCCCCTGAGCCAACTCAAGCAAATGTTTTCTGCCCAGTCGGTGATCAATCTGTTGATGAGCATCGCCAAGGCGTTTCTGTTGGGAATGATTGTTTACGTGGTGGTCTGGCCCTCCGTGGGGACGCTGATCAACCTGGCAAACAGTGATCTGCAAAGTTACATCCTGGCGCTGATTGCTCTGTTTCGTTATTTGCTGCACGCCTGCCTTGGGCTGTTACTGGTACTGGCGCTTATCGACATGACCATGCAGAAGTACTTCTTTGCCAAGCGCATGCGGATGACGCAAGTCGAGGTGGTCAAAGAGTACAAGGACATGGAAGGCGACCCCCATGTGAAAGGCCAGCGCCGTCAGTTGGCGCAGCAATTGGCCCAGGAGGAGCCGAAGGTCAAACTGCCCAAGCTGGAGGAGGCGGACATGCTGGTGGTCAACCCGACGCACTTTGCGGTCGCTCTGTATTACCGTCCTGGCAAGACGCCTCTGCCCCTATTGATCAGCAAAGGCACGGACGACGAGGCGCGAAAACTGATCGCGCGCGCGAAGGCCGCCGAGGTCCCGGTGATTCAGTGTGTGTGGTTGGCACGGACGATCTATACCAAAAAGCTGGGAGCCAGCATTCCTCGCGAAACCCTGCAGGCCGTGGCGTTGATCTATCGCACCTTGCGCGAGCTGGATGATGACGCCAAACGCGAGACCCTGGAGCTCCCGGAGCTTGACCAGCGCTGATCAGCGACTGGATCCTGGGTCCAGGACGCTAAGACCGGCCAGCGAGAGCATCCGGCTCAGCGCCCTGTCCAGATTGCCGGGCGGTGTTGGCAGCCCGTGCCAGATCACCATGGTGCCCTGGGCATCAAGGTAGACAAAGCACCCCTCGAAGACCAGGGCCTGCTCAAAGCGGCGCTGTAATATCCGTTGCAATTGCCCGGCTTGCAACGCTTCGCGAGCGACATGCAGAGCCAACCCCGGGCGACTGCCCGCCTGCAATGTGCACACTTTGATACCGGGCGCGAGAGACAGGTGAGCGGCAGCGCCGCTCACCAAGTCGTTCAGCATTCCCTGGGGTTGGTTGTCGGGCATTTGCGTCGTGCTCATCGCTCCAGCGATACCGTCTGGTAGTCCGCTCGCTCCCCGGACGGTCCAGGCTGGACGCGCATGTGCGAGGGCCACCAGATCACCATCTTCTGCGCGGTCGACTGTGGGCGTGAGCAGGAGTCGCCTTTGCATGTAGGGGTGCAAGCGCTGACGAGCAGCGCCGCGCCGATCAGGGTGACGCACAACAATTGATGTCTCATGGTCGGACCTTCTTAACAGGAGTAATCAAAGTAGGGCGCGGTACGCTGAGGTGTTCATCCTTCACCACAGGGCGCATGGCGATGAAGACCTCCGCTTCCTCTCCAGGCTTCAGCCAGGCGCGTGGCCATACGGTGACGGCCAGGGTCTGCGAATTGCTGCATTCTTTTTCATCGATGCGCACATTGCGGTTGAACTGGTTGCGCATCACGACGACCGCGACGTTGTATTCAGGGCCTGCATACCATTGGCTGCGCTCGGTGCTCAGCGCGAGCAAGTCGCGGGGACTGCACAACGTGTTCAACCCCAGGGGCATGGGCGCCAACTTGAAAGCCTTGGGCACCTGCCCTGTCACCAGGTGCGCCAGGGTGCTGATGATGTCGCTACGCTTGATCTCGGGCTGGTGAGGGGCGTTGCGCCTGGCCAAGGGCGCCAGGGCCGTCTGCAACTCGACCTGGTCTGCCTGGGGCAAGTAGCGGGATGGGTCGGCCTGGTCGCCGATGACGCGCGGGGTGATGATGAACAGGCGTTCACGTCGATTGTTCTGCCGTTCGCTTGAAGAGAACAACGCCTTGCCCAGCAGAGGGATATCGCCCAGCAGCGGCACCTTATTGTGCTTGTCGGCGCTTTCCGTGACGTGGAATCCGCCAATCACCATTGAGCGCTTTTCCGCCATGACCGCCTGGGTGCTGACGTTACCGCGGCGCACATCGAGGTCTTTGAGGTCACGATTGGGGTTGGACTCGTCGAACATGCCGTCCTCGATATCCACGACCAAGTGAATCTGATGGCTGCCTCGGCTGGTGATGACGCGGGGCACGACCTGGACGCTGGTACCCACGGTGACCGGCAAGATGGTTGCGTTCTGACGACCCGGTGTCAGGTATTGAGTGCGGTTGAAGTCGATTACCGCCGGCTGGTTTTCCAAGGTGAGTACGGAGGGGTTGGACACCATGGTTGCCAGGCCCTTGGCTTCCAGGGCGCGTATGTCAGCATAGAAACGGTCGCGATTCTCGATCGACAACTGTTGCGATGTGCCGGGCGCCATATTTGCACCGCCACGGAAGCGGCTGTTCTGAAACCCCCAGTTCACTCCAAACTCACGCAATTGCGTGCGCTCGATATCCAGAATGATCGTATCGATTTCCACCAGTTTGCGCGCCACATCCAGTTGAGCGATCAACTCGCGGTACATGGCCTGGCGCTCTGGCAGGTCATAGATGAGCACCGCGTTGTTGCGCATATCGGCTTCGACGCGAATTCGGCTGGCAGGTGCCGACGCGCGTGGGGTGAGCGTGGCGCCAATATCCATCGGCATGGGAGTGCCGTTTGTACCGAGCATCTGCCCCAGCAACGGGTTGCTCAAGCGGGGAACGTTGGGCACGAGAGGGGCAGGCTGTGAGGCGGGGCGCTGGGCCAACGCCGGGGTTGTCGGATTGGAGCGTGGCTCCAGTAAGCCCCGCACAATGCTGGAAACCCCCGTAATGGTGAGCTTCTCGCCACGATAATCCACCTGGCGATCCGCCGCATTGGCGAACTTCAGCGGGAAACTCAACACGCTCTGTTTTTCATCCACTGAGCGGCGCTGGCTGCTGAACTGCTTGATTTGTTCGATATAGCGCCGAGGCCCTGAGACCAACACGATGCCATCCTCGGGCAGCTCACCCCAACCGAAGCGGCTATCGAGCAGGCCGATATCAGTGAGGGCCTGCTTGAGGTCGGCAATGGTCTCAGAGGAGACCTCCAGGCGCGCAGACTCTTGCTGATCCAGAGTACTGATGTAGAGCGTGTTGTTGTACAGGTACCATTGGAAGCGATGTTCTACCCCCAGACGGTCGAGCAATGACTGCGGGGTGTTAGCGCGTATCTTGCCATTGACGATGCCCTCCAGCAGGCCCTCGATCTGCAGTTGTGTACCGAAGGTCTGGGCGAAATCATCGAGTACCTCGCGCACCGGCTTATGCTCGGCTTCATAAGCGTAGGCAGTGTTTTTCCATTCCGAAGGGATGGCGGCCAGCGCGCTGTGTGTTGAAACCAGCAGCCAGGAGAACAGGAACACGTTCCGCCACTGGGCTCTTTTGGATGAAACACCAGGCGAGTCAAGGCACAAGCGGTTGCCCTTATGGGTCTTGTTAGGCATAGACAGTTCTCTGATTAGTACGAGCGTGAACGCAGCGGGGTGGGTTTGAGGTTCTGGCCTGGACGAGCAAGGCGCGCAACGATGGCGCGCCATGTATCGCGTTGGTTGAGCAGAGCCTCGAGGCAACCGAGCACGTGGGCTTCTCCACGATCGGTGTGCAGGCTTTGAATCAACCACAGCGCGCCCGTGTCAGCTTTTTGAGCCAGTGCACCCTGGAAATGGCTCAAGCTGGCGGCGCCCAGACGCATCCACTGCTCCAGTGCCGGGTGCTCTGATGTAAGCGAGCTTAGATAGGCCCCCAGTAATAAGGTGTCGCCCTGGGATCGCAGAGTGATTTCGTCATCGCCTTCAAGCAACGAAAGCGGTTCTTGACGGTTTTTCCACCATTTACTGACGAGCACTTTCATTTACTGAAAACTCTCGAATACGTTCTTTATCATCAGGTGGTTGGCGCGGTTGTGTTCCAGATACGCCATTTGGGTGGTGGTCGCCTTTACGGCCAGATCAAAGAACAAGTTGGAGTCTTCGATGCTGTCCATCTCATTCGATGTTTTTTTATAGAGTTTATTGGCGCTACTGCTGGTTTTTAACAGCTGCCGGGAGAGGTCGTTATAAAAGTCCATGATGTTTCCTCTTGGGTTTTGTGAAACCGTGTGGATGAATCAGTTGTGCCAGGTGAGCAGGGTTAGCTATTTATCTTGTGTTCTTTGTTGGGGTTGAAAAACGTCGCGAGCATGGCGTTCCAACTGATACGAAAGTCGCCCTCGTCGGTTTTCAGTACAAGTGTCTGCGGCTCAAGTGTTTCGTCGGCCTGGAGTTTCCAGAAAGCACTCTTGTGATGAGCGAGGCGTTGTTTTATCGCCTCAAGGTCCAGTGGGTGACAAAACAGCGTCGCGTCGATTTCCTGGACCTGGTTGGCCAGCAGCTGTTTGAGCAACGCTGCCAACCGTTGGGGGGGGACGGTTTCGTCAAGCAGATGACGAATAGCCTGGTGGGTGATCGATGTCGCGTAGCGTTCCAGGCTGTCGCACATCGCCTGGCGATCGCGCTCCCAGCGTTTGAACTGAGCATCCGCCCGCTGCCAGACGTCCAGCGAGGCTTGTTCCAGCAGGGCTTCACATTTTTTTTCTGCCAGGCTTATCCGTTCGTCGGCCTGGGCAATAGCGCGGCTCAATAGCGCCTCGCCCTGTTCCCAGCTCGCAAGCTCTTCTCGGGGGATCAGAGTGCGCCGCAGCCCAGGTGCGTCCTTGAGTAACTCAATCGCGTATCGGCATAACATCGCTGATCTCCTTACTCGTTTGCGCCAAGCGGCTGCGGTTCACTGGCCAGTGTCGTCACGCGCCAGACGACCGCCTGCCATAGCGTTTTCAGTCGGCTGTTGGTGGTTTCGAACTTGCGGTTTGTCTTCTCAACCGCCAAGACGTGTTCGCGGATAAAGCGCAACCGCAGGCGCTGCCAGGTAGCGGGTTCTACCCAGCTATAAAGCGACTGCAAGGGCTCTGCGTCGCAGGAGAGCATGTCTGGGGGCAGCGCCTTGGAAAGGCGCATGCACCACAGGTGATGGTTGTCGCTCAAGGAGCCCGCGGCTTCAGGGTTGAAGGTGTCATGTACCAGCCTGAGTGCCAGGTCCAGTTGTTCCGTTGACGCAAGGGCCAGGCGAAGCACAGTCGGTTGTGGAGGCGCAGGCAGGCAGGTCACCACACCCGTAAGCTCGGCTGGCACTATCTTGCGGCTTCGATACAGCGCTTGAATGACGGAGTACTTGTCACTTTTCCAGTCTTCATGGGCGTAGTCCCACGGGAACGCCCACCACTGAGCCCAGGCCAGGTTTTCGCGCATGGGATGGTTCAACTCAGGCGTCATGAGCTGGGGTGATCGGTTTGCCTGCCACCGCCGGCTCCAGTACAAGGCGCTGACGGCGATTGTGCAGGAACAGAACGGCACCCACGGATGCCACCAGCCCAAACAGCGAAATGATCAGGCTGTTTCGCCAAAAACCAAGGTCGCCGTTTGGCACCAGGAAAGGACCGAAATACACCAGGCGTTGCTGTTCCTGATAAGTGGTGGCAGGTACGAATATCACGGTGAGTTTCTGTGGGTTGTCCACTGCCGTGGTCATGCCCGGAATGCTGCTGGACACCATCCTGCGAACGCGTGCGCGGATGTTGTCAGGGTCCAGACGTGGGTCGTGCTTGATGAATACCGAGGCGGAGGCGGGTTGTACCGGCTCCCCTGGAGCGATGCGTTCTGGCAGCACCACATGCACGCGGGCAACGATAACGCCGTCGATGTTGGACAGCGTAGCCTCAAGCTCCTGGGACAGGGCGTAGATGTAGCGTGCCCGCTCTTCCAGTGGTGTGGAAATCACCCCTTCCTTACGGAAGGTATCGCCCAACGTGGCTCTCGCCACTCGGGGTAAGCCTGCAGCTTCAAGAGTACGTACAGCGCGCCCGATGTCAGTGGCGTCCACCGCCACCACAACGCCGTCCTTGGCCGGAATTTTTTGCGCGCGAATATGTTTATCCGCCAACTCTGCTACTACCTCATTTGCCTCTTGCTCGGAGAGTTGGCGATGAAGTTCAACGCGATCGCTGCAAGCGCTTAACAGGAGGGTCGCCGTCAGGAGCAGAGCGGCAGATAGAAAGTTTTTCATAGTCACTATTGCAGGTTGCTGAGTTTGTCGATGCACTGGGTGGTCTTGCCCAGGCATTTAACGAGTAATTGTGAGGTCAGGACCGCTTTGGAAAGTTCACGTGGGTACTCTGTGAATGCCTCCATCTCAGTGCCCTTACTTGAAGATTTGAGCAGGCGTACCAAGTTGTTCTCTGTATGCTTGAGTTGTTGTGCCGCCTGCGCCAGTACCGTCGGCGCGCCTTCTTTGCGCGTGACAGCCGCCGGGGGGGTTGTTTGTCCAAGCATTGACGAGAAAAAACTGGCATCTATGTTGGACGATGACGGCTCACGTGATTTATAAGCGTCTTCAAGCCGGTGATTGCCGGAGGTATAAAAGTTATCTATTTGCATAGGTGACCTGCGATAAAGAGAGCGGCAGACTTCATTGATTGCCAATGACACTATTTGTAGTGCGCGCTGCGTAGAAGACCTCCCCGGTGGTTAAACCGGGGAGGTCGATCGAGTTATCGAACTTCTTTGGCCGCCGCATACTTGTTAGTAATTTGCTTTGCCTTCAGGCTGAGTTCGAAACCTTCACGTGCGATGGCCTCTGCTTTCCCAAGCAATTCCTCATTGCTCTTACTGCCTGAACCGCCCGAACTACTCGCTGATGCAGAGGTGTTTACGCTGCTTGAAGAGGGGCTGCCGCCAATACCATTCATAATAAGACTCCACTTTCAATTTTAAACTGATGGATTATCATTGCTTAAGTGTTGCCGAGGCTTAAGTTTTTTTACAACTTTAGCTTGGCTCTGAATGTGTGGTTTGTGCGAGTAAAGCGTTCCAAATGTTTCCAAGGCTAAATGTTTCTGTATGTTTTTATTCGTTTTTCATATCGAACATGCATCATGTAAGGCCCGATCCACTCTGTGCCAGCGAGATGTCCAGTTGTTTCATTCTGTAATAGAGCGTGCGCTTTGGTAGCCCCAGTTCAACCGCCACGGTATCGACGCAATGTTGGTGGCGGTACATTGACTCTTCAATTAGTGCTTTTTCAATTTGCTGGAGACGCGCCTTCAGGCCTGTTTGATGAGGTTGTTGGCTGCGCACTGGCGTTGAGAGCGGTGGCAACCCCAGCACGAACCGCTTCGCTGTCGAACGTAGCTCCCGCACATTCCCCAGCCAGGGGTGGCAGAGCAACTGATGCAGCAGGCCGTCAGAGGGCATTGGGGGAGTGCATTTGAACTGGTCCGCTTCCTCCTGGATCATTTGCAGAAACAGCGGGATGATCCGTTCGCGTCGATCTCGCAGGGCCGGGAGTTCGATGCTCACGACATTCAGCCGAAAGTAGAGATCACGTCTGAAGGCGCCTTGTTCGACCATGATTTGCAGAGATTGCTGGGCCGATGCAATGACGCGCATGTCCACGGAAATCAACCGAGTCGAGCCAAGGCGCTCCACCCCGCGGCACTCCAGCACACGCAGCAGCTTGGCTTGCAGGCTCAAGGGCATGCTGTCGATTTCATCCAGGTACAGGGTGCCCAAGTGGGCTGCCTCGACGAATCCAGCCCTTGATTGTATGGCCCCGGTATAGGCACCGCTGTTGACACCGAACAACTGGCTTTCCGCCAGGCTTTCAGGGATAGCCGCACAGTTCACCGCAACGAAATTACCGCTGCGGCCGGATAAGCGATGAATCCGTTGTGCCAAGGTATCTTTGCCGGTGCCGGTCTCTCCCAATAACAGGATGTCAATGTTAAGAGCGGCAGTGTTGTTAAGCGTGGTTTCAAGTTCCTGACCCTCGATGAGTGAAACGTCTGTTTTATTATCCTTCTGGACGTAGGCCGACATCGATTGATACTCCCTGTTCGCTATGACTTCACTGTTGGAAGACGGTGTGAAAGCGCCAGCTCAGTAGAGCGCAGATTATAAAAGTTGTCACCCGGTGCAGTGGTAGTTATAGGCCGGAATACTGTAGGAAAATGATTGTAAGTTTGCATTTTAAAAGGGTTTTGGTTTTGTGGGTGTAATGGGTTGGGAGGTAAATAGGACGTTTCTGAGAGGTCGGAGTATTTTGAGGTAAGTGGGCGGTTGTTTATTAAGCTTGCGGCCACAAAAAAGCCGATGCAATGCATCGGCTTTTAGTCTGGAACTAAGTTTACAGGTGGCAATTACACATTAAAGCGGAAGTGCATCACATCGCCATCTTTGACAATGTAGTCCTTGCCTTCCAGGCGCCATTTACCAGCTTCCTTGGCACCGGCTTCGCCCTTGAACTGGATGAAGTCGTTGTAGGCGATCACTTCGGCGCGGATGAAGCCTTTTTCGAAGTCGGTGTGGATCACGCCGGCGGCCTGTGGCGCGGTGGCACCGACCTTGACGGTCCAGGCGCGGACTTCTTCGACACCGGCGGTGAAGTAGGTCTGCAGGTTGAGCATTTCGTAGCCGGCGCGGATCACGCGGTTCAGGCCTGGCTCTTCCAGGCCCAGGGCCTCGAGGAACATGTCCTTTTCTTCGCCGTCATCGAGCTCGGCGATTTCCGCTTCGATCTTGTTGCACACCGGAACAACGATGGCGCCTTCTTCGTCTGCAATGGCCTTGACCACGTCGAGCAGTGGGTTGTTCTCGAAGCCGTCTTCGGCAACGTTGGCGATGTACATCACAGGCTTGGTGGTCAGCAGGTGAAAGCCCTTGATCACGGCCTTCTCATCGGCACCCATGTTCTTCATCAGGCTGCGCGCCGGCTTGCCTTCGGTGAAGTGCGCGATCAATTGCTCCAGCAGGCCCTTCTGGACCACTGCATCCTTGTCGCCGCCCTTGGCGTTACGCGCAACTTTCTGCAGTTGCTTTTCGCAGCTGTCGAGGTCGGCGAAGATCAGTTCCAGGTCGATGATCTCGATGTCGCGCTTGGGGTCGACGCTGTTGGAGACGTGAATCACGTTCTCGTCTTCAAAGCAGCGGACCACGTGGGCGATGGCATCGGTTTCGCGGATGTTGGCCAGGAACTTGTTACCCAGGCCTTCACCTTTCGAGGCGCCGGCGACCAGGCCCGCGATGTCGACGAACTCCATGGTGGTCGGCAGGATGCGCTTGGGATTGACGATGGCCGCCAGCGCGTCAAGGCGCGGGTCCGGCATCGGCACAATACCGCTGTTGGGTTCGATGGTGCAGAAGGGGAAGTTCTCCGCCGCAATACCGGACTTGGTCAGGGCGTTGAACAGGGTGGACTTGCCGACGTTGGGCAGGCCGACGATGCCGCAATTGAATCCCATGGTGTTTCCCCTCGGATAAGAGTCAGGCCTTCTGGCTGTGCAGGTTTTTCATCGCGCGGTTCCATTCACCGGCGAAGATATCCGGCAGCACGCCGAGGGCAAAATCGATGCTGGCATCGAGTTTTTCCTGTTCGGCGCGTGGCGCACGACCCAGGACGAAATTTGAAACCATACTGGCAACGCCTGGGTGGCCAATGCCGAGCCGCAGACGGTAAAAATTATTCTGATTGCCCAACTGCGCGATGATGTCGCGCAGGCCGTTGTGCCCACCATGCCCGCCGCCGAGCTTGAGCTTGGCTACGCCGGGTGGCAGGTCCAGTTCGTCATGGGCCACCAGGATTTCTTCGGGTTTGATCCGGAAGAAGCCCGCAAGCGCCGCGACAGCCTGGCCGCTGCGGTTCATGTAGGTGGTGGGAATCAGTAGACGAACATCCTGACCCTGGTGCGAGAAGCGCCCTGTCAGGCCAAAATATTTGCGATCGGCCACCAGGTTGACGCCTTGGGCGTGGGCGATGCGCTCAACAAAAAGGGCCCCCGCGTTATGCCGGGTCTGTTCGTATTCGGCGCCTGGATTTCCCAGGCCAACGATCAGTTTAATGGCAGTCACGACAGGGACCCTTCCTTTGGAGTTGTGGATAACATCGCCGTACCTATGTGCGGCGAAAGTGGACGACACTACATCATTTACTCAAGAGTAAACGCCGCGTTATCGCCCGCTTTCTCGCTACGTTTCGGTCCGCGATGTTTCCTCAAGCTCCGGCAATACAGAGTGAATTACTCTGCAGCGCCTTCTTCAGCTTCTGGAGCAACGCGTGGAGCGTGAACGTTGGCAACAGCTTTGTCATCACCGTGAGCCAGTGCGACAAACTCAACGCCTTTAGGGGCCTTGAGGTCGGACAGGTGAACGATGGCGCCGATTTCCAGAGCCGACAGGTCGACTTCGATGAACTCAGGCAGGTCTTTCGGCAGGCAGGTCACTTCGATTTCGTTCAGGACGTGAGAGATCTCGCCGCCTTTCTTGACCGGAGCTTCTTCACCCACAAAGTGCACAGGCACGATGGCGGTCAGTTTCTGGCCAGCTACAACGCGAACGAAGTCAGCGTGCATGATGAACTGCTTGGAAGGGTGACGCTGCATCGCTTTAACGATGACGTTCTGCTTGGCGCCGTCGACGTTCAGCTCGATAACGTGGCTGTAGGCAGCTTCGTTTTCGAACAGCTTGGCGATTTCCTTGGCCAGGATGGTCACGGATTCAGCAGGCTTGTTACCACCGTAGACAACGGCTGGGATGTTGGCGGCGTGACGCAGGCGGCGGCTCGCACCTTTCCCCAGGTCAGTACGCGCTTGGGCGTTCAGAGTAAATTCGTTCATGTTGTATCTCCAAAATAGCCATCATCGAGGGGCGTTTGCGACCAGCGCCGAACTCGATATGGGCAAAAAAGCCCCGCCCCAGCGGAATGCTGGGGCGGGGCGCTTTTCGTCAGTGAGGTGATCCGTTGGTTTGACCCTTAACGGAACATCGCGCTGATCGATTCTTCATTGCTGATGCGGCGAACCGCTTCGGCAACGACCGGTGCAATATCCAGTTGACGGATACGTGCACAGGCTTGGGCTGCGGCGGACAACGGGATGGTGTTGGTCACCACCAGTTCGTCCAGCACGGAGTTCTCGATGTTCTCGATCGCTCGGCCCGACAGCACAGGGTGTGTGCAGTAGGCGAAGACTTTTGCTGCACCGTGCTCTTTCAAGGCTTTAGCCGCGTGGCACAGGGTGCCGGCGGTGTCGACCATGTCATCAACCAGAATACAGGTACGCCCTTCGACATCACCGATGATATGCATCACTTCAGAGTGATTGGCTTTCTCGCGGCGTTTGTCGATGATCCCGAGGTCCACGCCCAGGGATTTGGCAACAGCCCGTGCACGCACGACGCCACCAATGTCCGGGGACACGATCATCAGGTTTTCAAAGCGCTGGTCTTCGATGTCATCCACCAGGACGGGGGAGCCGTAGATGTTATCTACCGGAATATCGAAGAACCCCTGGATTTGGTCAGCGTGCAGGTCAACCGTGAGCACACGGTCGATACCTACCACGGTCAGCATGTCAGCAACGACTTTCGCGCTGATAGCTACACGTGCGGAGCGCGGACGGCGATCCTGACGGGCATAACCAAAGTAAGGGATTACAGCTGTGATTCGAGTCGCTGAGGAGCGGCGGAAGGCATCAGCCATCACGACGAGTTCCATCAGGTTATCGTTGGTCGGAGCGCAGGTCGGCTGAATAATGAAGACGTCTTTACCGCGGACATTTTCATTGATCTCGGCTGTAATTTCGCCGTCGGAGAATTTACCGACAGAGATGTCACCGAGAGGGATATGCAGCTGACGTACGACACGTCGAGCCAGATCGGGGTTGGCATTCCCCGTAAAGACCATCATCTTGGACACGCGCAGTACCTAGAGGCTGAGGGTAACCTGGATGAGTATTAGAAAATGGCAGGGGCGGCTGGATTCGAACCAACGCATGGCAGGATCAAAACCTGCTGCCTTACCGCTTGGCGACGCCCCTGTATCTGTTGCAACGAGTGCCTAACACTCGGTTCCTTTTAGAGCAGACTTTGCAGCTTGCGATGCAACATCGAAACGTTGCTTCCCTTTGCTACAAACCCTGTAAGGGTCTCTGTAAGAAGGGCCGAGACTTTATCAGCTTCAGCTTTGCTTGGGAAGCCCCCAAACACACAACTTCCAGTGCCGGTTAATTTTGCTTCGGTAAATTTACCTAACAAATTCAAAGCGTTACGTACCTCTGGATAACGCCTTGCTACAACCGGTAAGCAGTCATTTCGACTGTTTCCCTTGGGAACGGGGCGCACTTTAATGGGAGAAGAGTTACGTGTCAACAACGGATCTGAAAAAATTTCTGCTGTACTTACAGATACTTGCGGCACCAGCACGACATACCAAGGTTCTTCGGGCTCTACAGGGGTGAGTTTCTCCCCGACGCCCTCAGCAAATGCGGCGTGCCCCCGCACGAAGACCGGGACGTCGGCGCCCAGCGTGAGGCCCAGCGCAGCAAGGCGATCGTGGTCCCAGCCCAGTTGCCATAAGTGATTGAGGCCCAACAAAGTGGTCGCGGCATTTGAGCTGCCGCCACCGATACCCCCGCCCATGGGCAGGATTTTGTCGATCCAGATATCAATGCCAAGTGGGCAGCCGGAGTTTTCCTGAAGTTTTTTGGCCGCCCGCACGATCAGGTTGCTGTCGTGGGGCACACCGTCGAATTCGGTGTGCAGTTGAATCACGCCATCGTCACGCACGGCAAAGGTCAGCTCATCGCCGTAGTCGAGAAACTGAAACAGCGTCTGCAACTCGTGGTAGCCATCTTCACGACGGCCAAGGATGTGCAGCATCAGGTTGAGCTTGGCCGGGGAGGGCAGGGTCAATTTTTGTGCGGACACGTTATTGCCCCAGTTTGCGCGGTTGCCAGTCCTTGATCACCAGCGTGACATCAAGGTCGGTGCCATGCAGCTTGATACGCTCGGGAAGCCAATAGCCGCTTTGCTCCACGTAGCTCAAATATTCGACCTGCCAGCCATCCTGCTCCAGGGTGGCGAGGCGACTGTCGCCATTGAGGCTCAGACGGCTCTTGCTGTCAGGTGCCGGCAGGCCGCGCACCCACCAGACCAAATGCGAGACGGGCAACTTCCAGCCAATCTGCTGCTCCAGCAGTTCTTCCGGGGAGGTTGCCTCATAGCGGCCCTGATTGGCCACTTCCAGGCTGACTTGCCCCGGCCGGCCAGTCAGGCGGGCTGCGCCACGACCCAGGGGGCCCGAGAGGCGAATGTCGTAATAGTCCTGGCGTTGCAGCCAGAACAGGGTGCCGCTGCCGGAATCTTTCGGCGCACGCACCCCGACCTTGCCCTCGATCTGCCAGCCATCGATGCTGCTGAGCTGGTCCTTGTGTTGTTTCCATTGTGCCGGGTTGCCCTGGCCTTCAACGGATTCACGGCTGCCGATGCCCGCGCAACCGGCGAGCAGGGCGATGAAGCTGAAAACGATAACGTGGCGCAAGAACATAAGCTTAAAGGGTCTCGGATCCGGTCAGGCGCTTGATGGTGCTGCGCAGGATGGGGCTGTCGGGTTGTTCCTTGAGGAATTTTTCCCAGATTTGTCGGGCTTCGCGCTGCTTGCCATTGGCCCAGAGCACTTCGCCCAGGTGTGCGGCAACTTCTTGGTCCGGGAAACGCTCAAGTGCCTGGCGCAGCAAGCGCTCGGCCTCGTCGAGGTTGCCCAGTCGGTAATTCACCCAGCCCAGGCTGTCGAGTACGGCCGGGTCTTCCGGGTTGAGCGCGTGGGCTTGTTCGATCAGCGCCTTGGCTTCGGCGTAGCGCGTTGTGCGGTCGGACAAGGTGTAGCCCAGGGCGTTAAGGGCCATGGCGTTGTCCGGGTCGCGCTTGATGATCAGGCGCAGGTCTTTTTCCAACTGCGCCAGGTCATTGCGTTTTTCCGCCTGCATGGCGCGGGTGTACAGCAGGTTCAAATCGTCGGGGTATTGCAGCAACGCCTGTTGCAATAACTTCCAGGCGCGTTCGCCCTGCTTGTTGGCCGATAAGGTCTCGGCCTGGATCAGGTACAGCTGGATGGCATAGTCCGGCTCGGCATCGCGGGCCGCGGCCAGGCGTTTTTCCGCTTCGTCGGTGCGGCCATTGCTCATCAGGATGTCGGCCTGGCGCAACTGGGCGGGCAGGTAGTCATTGCCGGGGCCGACCTGGGCATATTCAAGCAGGGCCGCCTGCGGGGCGTTACGCTCTTCAGCGATGCGGCCCAGGTTCAGGTGCGCCGAGTCCACGTGGCTGTCACGTTCGATCAGTTCTTGCAGGTAGCCCTTGGCCTCGTCCCAGGCCTTGGCTTCCAGGCACACCAGTGCCAGGGAATAACGCAGTTCGTCGTCGTCCGGGTATTGCTGGACCAAGTTGGCGAACTGCACTTTGGCGTCTTCCATACGATCCTGCTCAACCAGCATGCGTGCATAGGTCAGGAGCAGGCGCTTGTCGCCTGGGTATTTCTTGATGCTTTTTTCCAGCAGCGGAATCGCTTCCTTGCCGCGGTTAAGGCTTTGCAGCAGGCGTGCACGTAACAGGATCGGCGCGATTTCGCCTTCTTCCGGCGGGTTCTGTTCCAGGAGTTTGAGCGCGGCGTCGGCTTCATCGTCCTGTTGCAGCAGCAGGGCCTTGCCGAAAATCAACTGGCTGTTCTTCGGGTGCTTTTGCAGCAGGCGATCGAAACTCTTCATCAGGCCATTGCGCGTGTCCTGGTCGGTGTCGGCGGCCGACAGCGCAAGAAAGTCAAAATGCGTGTCGCCCTTGCCCTGCAAAACCTTCTCCATGTAGACCATGGAGTCGTCATAGCGCCCGGCACGCGCCAGTTGCACGGCTGCGGCGCGCTGGGCTTCCAGGTCATCCGGGGCGTTTTTGGCCCAGATCAGCGAGGTGTCCAGCGCTGCCTGGTCGGCGCCCAGGTATTCGGCGATGCGAAACGCTCGCTCGGAAATCCCCGGGTCCTGGGTATTGATGGCCTGGGTCACGTAATTATCCAGCGCAATATCGAAGCGATTGCGCTGGCCGGCCAGTTCAGCGGTCAGCAGGCTGTAGATCGTTTCTTCACTGAACGAGGAATAAACCTTGGGCTTTTCAGGGGCGGGAGTGCTGTCTTCCACCGGCGACGTAGCGTCCGGCGACACGGGTGCCATGGCCTGGCAGCCGCTGAGGAAGACAAAAGCGAGGAGCAACGCGGAAGATCTATTCATATAGGAAGAGGACGACTAACCTGCGGTCGGATCATCATGACACAAGCCTTCGGCCAAACATAACCGGGGCACTCGGAATACGACTATTGCTGCCTTTGGCCTTTCTTTTGTAGGAGCGAGCTTGCTCGCGAAAAACCTGAGAGTGCCGCTGGGCGCCAGGCTTACCGCGTTATCGTTGACGATTTTCGCGAGCAAGCTCGCTCCTACAAAAGTGCATTGATAGGCATAAGGTATAGGGACAATAGACGACGGTGGTTGTTCTGGATCTTTCGAAGTAGGACAATTGTCGGCTTCCCGACATCATCAGCGATATTGAATGGCCTTCCTCGCACTCGGTATTAACCACAAGACTGCCTCCGTAGACGTGCGCGAGCGCGTGGCGTTTACGCCAGAGCAGTTGGTTGAGGCCCTGCAGCAGCTCTGCCGGCTCACCGACAGCCGCGAAGCTGCGATCCTTTCGACCTGCAATCGCAGCGAGCTCTATATAGAGCAGGAACATCTCTCGGCGGATGTGGTACTGCGCTGGCTGGCCGATTATCACCATTTGAGCCTCGATGACCTGCGCGCCAGCGCCTATGTGCATGAAGAGGATGCGGCAGTTCGTCACATGATGCGCGTGGCGGCCGGCCTCGACTCGCTGGTGTTGGGCGAACCGCAAATCCTCGGCCAGATGAAGTCCGCCTACGCCGTGGCGCGTGAGGCCGGCACCGTCGGCCCGTTGCTGGGCCGCCTGTTCCAGGCCACCTTTAATTCCGCCAAGCAAGTGCGTACCGATACGGCCATCGGCGAAAACCCGGTGTCCGTGGCCTTTGCCGCTGTGAGCCTGGCCAAGCAGATTTTCAGCGACTTGCAGCGCAGCCAGGCCCTGCTGATCGGCGCTGGGGAAACCATCACCCTGGTGGCCCGTCACCTGCACGACCTTGGCGTAAAGCGCATCGTGGTCGCCAACCGCACCCTGGAGCGCGCCAGCATTCTGGCTGAGCAGTTCGGTGCGCATGCGGTGCTGCTGTCGGACATTCCCGCTGAACTGGTACGCAGTGATATCGTCATCAGTTCCACCGCCAGCCAATTGCCGATTCTGGGCAAGGGCGCGGTCGAGAGCGCGTTGAAGCTGCGCAAGCACAAGCCGATCTTCATGGTGGATATCGCCGTTCCCCGGGATATCGAGCCCGAAGTCGGCGAGTTGGACGACGTTTACCTCTATAGCGTCGATGATCTGCATGAAGTGGTCGCTGAAAACCTCAAGAGCCGTCAGGGGGCCGCCCAGGCCGCCGAGGAAATGGTCAGCACCGGCGCCGAAGATTTCATGGTGCGCCTGCGTGAACTGGCGGCAGTGGATGTGCTCAAGGCGTATCGTCAGCAGGGTGAACGCCTGCGTGATGAAGAGTTGCTCAAGGCCCAGCGCATGCTGGCCAATGGCAGCGGCGCCGAAGAGGTGCTGATGCAATTGGCCCGTGGCCTGACCAACAAACTGCTTCACGCGCCCAGCGTCCAGTTGAAAAAGCTTACCGCCGAAGGCCGCCTCGATGCGCTGGCCATGGCCCAGGAACTCTTTGCCCTCGGTGAGGGCGCGTCAGACAGCTCTTCGGATAAAAAACCGCAATGAAAGCGTCACTGCTCAATAAACTGGACGTGCTCCAGGACCGTTTCGAAGAACTGACCGCCTTGCTCGGCGATGGCGAGGTCATTTCCGATCAGACCAAATTCCGTGCCTATTCCAAGGAATACGCCGAAGTTGAGCCCATTGTGGCCACCTATAAAAACCTGCTGAAAGTCCAGGTCGACCTCGAAGGCGCCCAGGCCCTGCTCAAGGACAGCGACCCGGACATGCGCGAAATGGCCGTGGAAGAAGTCCGCGAAGCCAAGGAAAAACTCGCCGAGCTTGAGGGTGACCTGCAACGCATGTTGCTGCCCAAGGACCCTAACGACGGACGCAACGTGTTCCTCGAAATCCGCGCCGGTACCGGTGGCGACGAGGCGGCGATTTTTTCCGGCGACCTGTTCCGCATGTATTCGCGTTATGCCGAGCGTCGCGGTTGGCGCGTGGAGATCCTCTCCGAGAACGAAGGCGAGCACGGCGGCTATAAAGAAGTCATCGCCCGGGTTGAAGGCGACAACGTCTACGGCAAGCTGAAGTTCGAGTCCGGTGCGCACCGCGTACAGCGGGTGCCGGCGACAGAATCCCAAGGCCGTATCCACACCTCGGCGTGCACCGTCGCGGTGTTGCCTGAGCCGGACGAACAGGAAACGATCGAGATCAACCCGGCGGACCTGCGCGTCGACACCTACCGCTCATCCGGCGCGGGTGGCCAGCACGTTAACAAGACCGACTCGGCGATCCGTATCACCCACTTGCCGTCTGGCATTGTGGTGGAGTGCCAGGAAGAACGTTCCCAGCACAAGAACCGTGCACGGGCCATGTCCTGGTTGTCGGCCAAGTTGAACGACCAGCAGACCAGCGCCGCGGCCAACGCAATTGCCAGCGAACGCAAGCTGCTGGTGGGCTCTGGCGACCGCTCCGAGCGTATCCGCACCTACAACTTTGCCCAAGGCCGGGTTACCGACCATCGGGTCAACCTCACCCTGTACTCCCTCGACGACATTCTCGCTGGTGGCGTGGATGCGGTGATAGAGCCGTTGCTCGCCGAATATCAGGCCGATCAACTGGCGGCGATAGGTGACTAAATGACCATCATTGCCAGCCTGCTGCGCGCCGCTGACCTGCCCGACTCGCCGACGGCGCGCCTGGACGTGGAGTTGCTGCTGGCCGCTGCCCTGGGCAAATCGCGCAGCTACCTGCATACCTGGCCGGAAAAGATCGTCAGCAGCGAAGACGCCCTGACCTTTGCCGGCTACCTGCAGCGCCGCCGCAGCGGCGAGCCGGTGGCGTATATCCTCGGCCAGCAAGGCTTCTGGAAACTCGACCTGGAAGTAGCACCGCACACCCTGATCCCGCGCCCGGAAACTGAATTACTGGTGGAAGCTGCCCTGCAATTGCTGCCCGCCACGCCCGCCCAGGTCCTGGACCTGGGCACCGGTAGCGGCGCCATCGCCTTGGCCCTGGCCAGCGAACGTCCGGCCTGGCAGGTCACGGCGGTCGACCGTGTGCTGGAGGCCGTGGCCCTGGCCGAGCGCAATCGTCAACGCCTGCACCTCACTAACGCGACGGTGCTCAACAGCCATTGGTTCAGCGCCCTGCAAGGCCACCGCTTCGACCTGATTATCAGCAACCCGCCCTATATTGCCGACAATGACCCGCACCTGGTGGCTGGCGATGTGCGCTTCGAACCGGCCAGTGCGCTGGTGGCGGGGCACGATGGTCTGGACGACTTGCGCCTGATCATTGCAGAGTCTCCTGGCCACCTGAACGACGGGGGCTGGCTGTTACTCGAGCACGGTTACGACCAGGCCCAGGCCGTGCGTGAATTGTTGCTGAACCAGGGTTTTGAAGGCGTACATAGCCGCATTGACCTCGGCGGTCACGAACGCATCACCTTGGGGCGCCGCCCGTGCTGACCGACCAGGAGCTGTTGCGCTATAGCCGGCAGATTCTGTTGCAGCCTGTCGACATCGACGGCCAATTACGCCTGAAGCAAAGCCGCGCGTTGATTGTCGGCCTGGGTGGCCTGGGCGCTCCGGTTGCGCTTTACCTGGCCGCTGCTGGGGTGGGCGAATTGCACCTGGCGGATTTCGATACAGTCGATTTGACCAACCTGCAACGCCAGATCATCCATGACACTAACAGCGTGGGGCAGACCAAGGTCGATTCGGCCATGGGGCGCCTGAGGGCGATCAACCCTGAAGTCACCCTTGTCGCCCATCGTGCTGCGCTGGATGCGGACTCGCTGGCTGCTGCGGTGAACGCAGTGGACCTGGTGCTCGATTGCAGCGACAACTTCTCTACCCGCGAGGCGGTCAACGCGGCCTGCGTCGCCGCCGGCAAACCGCTGGTCAGTGGCGCGGCCATTCGCCTTGAGGGGCAGTTGTCGGTATTCGACCCCCGTCGCGCCGACAGCCCCTGTTACCACTGTTTGTACGGGCACGGCAGCGACACTGAACTGACCTGCAGCGAAGCCGGCGTCGTCGGGCCGTTGGTGGGGGTCGTTGGCAGCCTGCAAGCGTTGGAAGCCTTGAAGCTGCTGGCCGGTTTTGGTGAGCCGTTGGTGGGGCGCCTGTTGTTGATCGATGCGCTGACCACGCGTTTTCGCGAGTTGCGCGTCAAGCGCGACCCCGGTTGCAGCGTCTGCGGGACACAGCATGGTTAAGGGCGCGCCTATTGGTGTGTTCGATTCCGGCATCGGCGGCCTCACGGTGCTGGAAGAAATCCAGCACTTATTGCCCCACGAGTCACTGCTGTACGTGGCGGACTGCGGGCACATTCCCTATGGCGAGAAAACCCCGGCGTTCATTCTTGAACGTTCTCGCTCGGTCGCTGAGTTTTTCTGCGAGCGGGGCGCCAAGGCTTTTGTGATTGCCTGCAACACGGCGACGGTCGCCGCGGTGGCCGATCTGCGCCAGGACTACCCCGACTGGCCACTGGTAGGCATGGAGCCTGCGGTCAAACCTGCTGCCGCGGCCACGCGCAGTGGCGTGGTGGGTGTGCTCGCCACTACGGGCACACTGCAAAGCGCCAAGTTCGCCGCATTGCTCGACCGTTTTGCCACCGATGTGCGGGTGATTACCCAGCCGTGCCCGGGCCTGGTGGAGCTGATTGAAGCCGGCGACCTCAACAGCCCCGCCTTGCACACCCTGCTGCAAGGCTATATTGAGCCGCTGCTTAGCGCCGGTTGCGACACCATCATCCTGGGTTGCACTCATTACCCCTTCCTCAAGCCACTCCTGGCGCAGATGCTGCCCCCCAGCATCATCCTCATTGATACCGGCGCCGCCGTGGCGCGCCAGCTCAAGCGCTTGCTGGGTGAGCGCGACCTGCTGGCCGTTGGCGAACCTGAACCTGCACAGTTCTGGACCAGCGGCGATCTGTGTCACCTAAGAAATATCCTACCGACACTTTGGAAACATCCTGGAGTTGTGCGAAGCTTTGGCTCGTGAAAATTTCGTGAAATAACACTGAAAAAAGCTGAACTTCTGGCTATGCGTCGGCTTCTATAGCCCGTTAGCCTGTACATAACCCAATTATTCCGTTTGCAAAGGACGTTTCACATGAAGCGCTTGTTCTGTTTGGCTGCGATTGCGGCCGCTATGTTGGGACACTCTGTTTCAGCCCAGGCCGCCGGCCTGGAGTTCGGCTTGGGGAGCACCAGCGATTCGACGCTGACCTACCGCCTGGGCCTGACCTCCGATTGGGACAAAAGCTGGATGCAGAGCAATGTCGGCCGACTGACCGGCTACTGGAGCGGCGCCTATACCTATTGGGAAGGGGACGACCGTGCAGGCGCCAGCAGCCTGTCGTTCTCGCCGGTATTTGTGTATGAGTTTGCCGGCGAGTCGGTCAAGCCCTACATCGAAGCCGGTATCGGCGTGGCGTTGTTCTCTCGCACTCGGCTGGAAGACAACAACATCGGCCAGTCCTTCCAGTTCGAAGACCGCCTGGGTTTCGGCCTGCGGTTCAACGGCGGGGATGAAGTGGGCATTCGTGCCACGCATTTTTCCAACGCCGGCATCAGCAGCAATAACGATGGGGTAGAGAGCTACTCGCTGCACTACACCATGCCGCTCTAATCTCAAGAACACTTGGCCCCCCTGTGGGAGCGGGCTTGCTCGCGAAAGCGGTGTATCAGCTAGCACATGCCTAGACTGCCCCACCGCCTTCGCGAGCAAGCCCGCTCCCACACAAGCCCGTGATCATCACGGAGTTCGGGGTCAGCGGTAGGCCGTGGTAATACCTTCGCGCTCTTCAAGGCATTCCGGCGCACCCATCTCGAACTCCCGGCAAATCAACGGCCGAAGCTCATAGATCGTGCACATCATCGTGTCGCGGTCCAGCGCTGCGCACCAGCCGTCGTCCAGGCGCAGCATCACCTCACCTCCCCAATCATCGGTATCGATAAAGCGTTGCGGCACGCCGGTGTCGGTGATCAGCATGACTTCCAGTTGGCAGCAACAGGCCGCGCACGTCGAGCAGGTGACGGGTTCGGTGATTTGAATGTGAGGGATGTTGGTCATAGGCGCGCAGTGTAAGGCAAGTGCGCTAGACGCGTATGAATGCTCGGACGGGCGTCAGTGTTCCAGCCTCTGCGCAACCCCGTGCAACAGCGGACAGAGCATGGCCCATAACAGCGCCAGGCCGATCAATGTTGGGGTGGTGCCGTACGCAAAACTCACGCCTGCCAATTGACTGCCGGCGTAATAAGACAACGGCCCGCCCACCGCGCCTAGCAGGCTGGCCAGCCACCAGGGGCGTGCGCTCCAGGCCAGGCAGTGCAGCAAGGTGGTGGCCAGCAAGGCCCATAACAGTATCAGCCACAGCGGAATCAATGGCCCCGGTGTATTGAACTCAAACACGCCCAGCCCGCGCAGTGCCGTATCGACCAGGGTGCCCAGCACCGTCACGGCCAGAATCACTTGCCCCTCTCTGGTCCATGAACTTATCCACAGAAGATGGACGCCCAGCGCCGCGATACCAATTAGCAGCCAACGGCTATCGCCGCCGAGCACGCAGGCAAACCAGCCGCACTGAAACAGCACGGCATTGGCCAGGGGTTTAAGCACTGAAACGCCCGAGCAGCGGCGGATTGATTGCCGCCGGTTTGGCCAGCAGCAACTGTGCGGTGCCGATGGTGCGCTCCATGAAGCCGCCTTCGCAGTAGCACAGGTAAAACTCCCACAGGCGCAGGAAGTATTCGTCATAACCCAGCTCCGCAAGACGGCCATGGGCGCGGCGAAAGTTCTCATGCCACAGGCGCAGGGTGCGGGCGTAGTGCAGGCCGAAGTCTTCCATGTGCAGCAGGTTCATGTCGGTGTCGCGGCTGACGATCTGCAGCATGTTTTGCACACAGGGCAGCGCGCCGCCGGGGAAGATGTAGCGCTGGATAAAGTCGACGCTGCGCTTGGCCTGTTCAAAGCGCTGTTCACGAATGGTGATGGCTTGCAGCAGCATCAGGCCGTCGGGCTTGAGCAACTGGGCACACTGTTTGAAATAGGTGGGCAGGAAACGATGGCCCACCGCTTCAATCATTTCGATCGACACCAGCTTGTCGTACTCGCCGCAGAGGTCGCGGTAATCGCGCAGCAGCACGGTCACTTGTTCTTGCAGGCCCAGTGCCTCGATACGCTGGGCGGTGTAGGCGAACTGTTCCTTGGACAAGGTCGTGGTGGTGACCCGACAGCCGTAATGCTGCGCGGCATACAACGCCATGCTGCCCCAGCCGGTGCCGATTTCCAGCAGGTGGTCGCTGGGCTTGAGCGCCAGTTTCTGGCAGATGCGCGCCAACTTGTTCAGCTGTGCTTGCTCCAGGGTGTCATCAGGCGTGAGGAACTGTGCCGCCGAGTACATCATGGTGGGGTCGAGAAATTCTTCGAACAAGTCGTTGCCCAGGTCGTAATGGGCAGCGATGTTTTTTTGCGAGCCTTTACGTGTGTTGCGGTTGAGCCAGTGCAGGCCCTGAGTAAACGGCCGGGCCAGGCGAGCCAGGCCACCCTCCATGGCGTCGAGCACCTCCAGGTTGCTGACCATCACCCGCACCACGGCGGTGAGGTCGGGGCTGGTCCAGTAACCATGGATAAACGCTTCGCCGGCGCCGATCGAGCCATTGGCCGCCACCAGCCCCCATACCGCCGCATCGAGAATCTGGATCTCGCCCAGCAGGTGCGCTTCCCGTGCGCCGAAGACTTGCCGCTCGCCATCCTCAATGATCACCAACTGGCCATGGCGCAATTGGCTGAGCTGGCGCAAAACGCCTTTGCGCAATAGCGCAGCGGTCATGCCGTTGACGTTCAGGCGGTTAGCCTTGACCGATAAGCTAGGGGATTTCATGGTGGCGATCCTTGGTATACCCGACTGCGGTGCGAGAGGCGCCATCGGCGCCCTGGTGGGAAAAAATCGGTGTGCGTTTGAGCAGCAGGCGCAAGGCTTGCCAGTAGATCGCAAGGCCGGTCTTGGCGGTCATCCAGGGAAAGTGCCACAAATAGCGATGCAGGCTGGCGCGGCTCAGTGCCTGTTTTTCCAGGCTCAAGGTGGCGTCGAAGACTTTTTGCGTGCCCTGCCAATCGGCCATGTGCACGCCGAGCCTGGCGGCGGGCGGACTGAAACTCATGCGGTATTCCAGGTCGCGAGGCAAAAACGGCGACACATGGAAGGCCTTCGCCACGGCGAAATGCTGGTGCTCATCGGCGCCCCGTGCCTGGGCAGGCAGCACGTAGTGATGGCGCTCGCGCCATGGGGTGTTGGTCACTTCACACAGGATCGCGGCCAGTTGCCCGTCAGCCTCGAAGCAGTAGAAGAAACTCACCGGGTTAAAAGCCAGGCCCCAACTGCGGGCCTGGGTCAGCAGGCAGATAGCGCCCTGGGGTGTATGCCCCAGGGCCTTGCCGACTTCGTAGCGCACAGCATCGCTCAAGCTCATGCCGTGGCGCGTGAGTTCACGCAGGTAATCCTGCTGGCGGAAACCGAAAGGCGCCAGGCGACCCGTGCCGGCCAGCGGCGAGAGCCCCAGTACGTCATCCTCTTCGCTGAGGTCCAGGTACAACAGGCCGATGCGGTAGCGAAAGGCGTGGGCCTTGGGCGTAAACCGGCGATGGGCGATCCAGCCGCTGTACAGAGCGCTGTTCACAGGGTTTCCCCAAAAGCCTGGGCCACGCGCAGAGCGCTGACCACGCCATCTTCGTGAAAGCCGTTGGCCCAGTAGGCCCCGCAGTAAAAGGTATTGCGCACGCCGTTCAATTCTTCCCAGCGTGCCTGTGCGGCGACTGCGGCCAGGCTGTATTGCGGATGGGCGTAGGTGTAGCGCGCCAGGATCTTCAGCGGATTGATCGTCGGCGTCTGGTTGAGGCTGACGCAAAAGGTAGTGGCGCTGTCGATGCCTTGCAGGATGTTCATGTCATAGGTGACGGCGGCTTGTTGTTGCGTGTTGCCCGTCAGCCGATAGTTCCAGCTGGCCCAGGCCAGTTTGCGGTCGGGCAGCAGGCGTGTGTCGGTGTGCAGCACCACGTCGTTGTCGGCGTAGGGCAGGGCACCGAGGATGTGCTGTTCGGCCTGGCTGGGGTCGTCGAGCAAGGCCAGGGCCTGATCGCTGTGGCAGGCGAACACCACGCGGTCGAAGGTTTCGCTGCCGGCCGGGCTGTGGATAACCACGCCCTCTTCGCTGCGTTGCACCTTATGCACAGGGCAGTTGAGCCGTATCTGTTCGCGAAAGCTGCGGGTCAGGGGCTCGATATAACGGCTGGAGCCGCCTTCGATCACACACCATTGCGGGCGGTTGCTCACCGAGAGCAAGCCGTGGTTCTTGAAGAAACGCACAAAAAACTGCAGCGGAAACTTGAGCATATCGGCCAGGGACATCGACCAGATGGCCGCGCCCATCGGCACGATGTAATGCCGGATAAACCGCGGCCCATAGCCGCCGGCGGTGAGGGAATCGCCCAGGGTCATGTCGGCGCTGATGCGCTGCTCCTGCAAGTCCAGGGGCGCCTGGCGATTGAAGCGCAGGATATCGCGCAACATGCCCCAGAACCCCGGCGACAGGATGTTGCGGCGCTGGGCAAACAGGCTGTTGAGGTTGTTGCCGTTGTACTCAAAGCCTGTGCTTTGGTCGCACACCGAAAAACTCATCTCGGTGGGTTTAAACCTGACCCCGATTTGCCCCAGCAGGCGGATGAAATTCGGGTAGGTCCAGTCGTTGAACACAATGAAGCCCGTGTCCACCGCGTAGCTTTTGCCGTCGACCGTCACGTTGGCCGTATGGGTATGCCCGCCAATGCAGTCACTGGCCTCAAACAGCGTAATGTCATGGCGACGGCTGAGCAGGTAGGCGCTGGTCAGGCCGGCGATGCCGCTGCCGATAATGGCGATCTTCACAGGTCGTCCTTCCTCGGCGGCGGGCTGCGCAGCATGCGTTTTCCGATGATCAGTTGCGCGCGGTTGGGCAGCTTCGACAGCGGCCATAAAGTGGCGATGAACAGGGCCGGAAAGGCGATTTCCAGCGGGCGTTTTTCCAGCTTGGCGAAGATGTGTTTCGCGGCTTTGTCGGCCGGCCAGCTCAGGGGCATCGGGAAATCATTGCGCTCGGTCAGCGGCGTGTCGACGAAGCCTGGGCTGATCACAGTGACATCGATGCTTTCCGGCGACAGGCCGATACGCAGGGATTCGAACAGGTAACGCAGGCCGGCCTTGGACGCGCCGTAGGCTTCGGCGCGGGGCATGGGCAGGTAGGTCACGGCACTGGCCACGCCCACTAGATGCGGGGTACGCCCGGCGCGCAACAACGGCAGCGCGGCCTCGATGCAATAGCTGCTGGCCAGCAGGTTGGTGCGCACCACGTGCTCGATGATCGAGGCATCAAATTGCCGGGCGTCCACGTATTCACAGGTGCCGGCGTTGAGGATCACCGTGTCCAGCGAACCCCAGACCTCGCTGATACGCTCACCGATCTCGCGCACGGTCTGGCTGTTGGTCAGATCGCCGGCCACCACCAGAACCTGGCCTGGATATCGAAGGGCGAGGGCATCCAGCGGGCCTTGGGTGCGGGAACTGAGGGCCACGTGGGCGCCGCTGGCGAGCAACTCCACGGCCAGCGCCGCACCGATACCACTGCTGGCGCCGGTCAGCCAATAACGACGGGGCGGTGTAAGGCTCATCCCCTTCTCCTTTTCAGCCAACGAATAACGCGACCCAGTAGGGGGATATGTTCATAGAGCAGGGCGCCGGCATCGAAATAGTCGCGATGGCGGTAAACAGTGTCGTGCCACATCAAATGGGAACAGCCTGGCACCTCGATCATCTGGCCGCCGGCCAGGCGTGGGTGACGAAAACGCATACTCCAGCGCAGGTAGCCCTCGCCTTCGGCCACGGTATCGAAGCCGTGGAAGTCAAAATGCAGCTCGCTGACGTTGCTGTACAAGTCGGCAAAGTAACGCCGCAACGCTGGCAGGCCCTGGACTTCATGCAGGGGGTCGGCAAAGGCGATGTCCTCGCTGTACAGGCTGCCGAGCAGGTGCAGGTTATGCTTGTCCAGCGTGGCGAAGATGTGGGCGAATTGGCGCAGGAAGTCACTCATGTTCGGCCATCTCCTGGCGCGAAGGCAGCCGGCGAAATGCGGCCAAGGCGCGCTCGCGAGACTGTTTCAAATCGACGATGGCACGCGGGTAATCCGCCACGCCGAACAGGCCGCCCACCGCTTCGGGGTTGTGCACTTGTTTTTTATTCAGCGTGGCCAGCTCCGGTAGCCAGCGTTTGATGAACACGCCGTCGCCGTCGAATTTTTCCGATTGGCTCAGCGGGCTGAATATCCGGAAATACGGCGCCGAGTCGGTGCCGGTGGACGAACTCCACTGCCAGCCGCCGTTGTTGGCCGCCAGATCCCCGTCGATCAGGTGGCGCATAAAGAAGCGCTCGCCTTCGCGCCAGTCGATCAGCAGGTTTTTGGTCAGGAACATCGCCACCACCATGCGCAGGCGGTTGTGCATCCAGCCGGTTTCCAGCAGTTGGCGCATGGCCGCGTCGATGATCGGCAAGCCGGTGCGCGCCTGTTGCCAGGCGGCCAGGTCTTCGGGCGCCTTGCGCCAGGCCAGCGCTTCGGTTTCCGGGCGAAACGCGCGGTGGCGGGAAACCCGTGGGTAGCCGACCAGGATGTGTTTGTAGAACTCGCGCCACAGCAGCTCGTTGATCCAGGTGATGGCGCCGATGTCGCCGCTTTCGAACTCGCCCTGGTTGGTTTGCAGCGCGGCGTGCAAGCACTGGCGCGGCGAAACCACCCCGGCGGCCAGGTAGGCAGAAAGCTGACTGGTGCCGGGCTTGGCCGGGAAGTCGCGTTCGTCCTTGTAATAGCTGATCTGCTGATCGGCGAAGGCATCGAGTCGACGGCGCGCTTCGTCTTCGCCAGCGGGCCAGAGGGCACGCAAGGTTTCGCTGGGTGTTTGGAACCCTTCGACTGCCGTCGGCACAGGGTCGCTCTTCACGCCAAATTCGGCCTGGGCCTTTGGCGTCGGCACCCTGCGGGGCAGGGCGCTGTGCAGGCGGCTGTAGCAGACCTTGCGGAACTGGCTGAACACCTGGAAGTAGGTCCCGGTCTTGGTCAGCACACTACCCGGCTGGAAAAACAGTTGGTCCAGGTAGCTGTGGAAGGTCACGCCGTCAGCTTCCAGGGCCTGGGCCACGGCGCGGTCGCGGCGGCTTTCGTGAATGCCGTATTCCTCGTTGACGTGTACCGACTCCACCGACAGCTCGCGGCACAGTTGGCTCAGTACCGTCGGCGCCTGGTCCCAGGTCGCGGCGTGGCGGATTAACAGCGGGATGTTGAGGTTGCCCAGTGCCTGGCTCAGGTGCTGCAAGTTGCGCAGCCAGAAATCGACTTTGCACGGCGCGTCATCGTGAGCCCGCCATTGCTCGGGCGTGATCAGGTAAACAGCCGCGACGGGGCCGCGCTGGCACGCGGCAGCCAGGGCAGTGTTGTCGTGCAGGCGCAAGTCGGTGCGCAGCCAGATCAGATGCATTTAGACAATTCCACGCTGGATCAACAATTGATGGGCCGCCAACAGGTCCTCGGCCACGGACAACTCAGGGATGTCCTGGGTTAATACGCCCAACTCGGCGTGGTGGATGCACACCGTTGGTCCGGCAATCACGGTTGGGCAACGGATGCCGCCCAGCAGTTTGCTGAGTGCCGGCACCTGCAACGCCTTGCTCGAATACAGCAGCACCGCACGTGGTTGCAGGTGTTCCACCGCCAGGGCCAGTTCGCCGACCGGCAGTGGCCAATCGAACACTTCCACCGGGCAATCGGCACTGCTGGCCAGCCAGGCGCTGAGCCACAGGTGGGGTTCCAGGGGCAGGTCGGAATGATTGACCAGCAACAGCGGCGCGCCGTGCAGTTGACGATTGTTGTGATAGATCCGTGCGCCGAACTTGCTGCGCAACCAGGACAGGAAGAACACCCGCTCCATCTGCGCGCCGAACTGGCCCTGCCAGCGTTGTTCCAGCTCGTTGAGCAGCGGCAGCATCAATTGCTCGCACAAGGTGCGTGGCGGGTAGAGCGCCATGGCCTGGTTGAACGCGTCATCGACCCGGCGCTCGGCCAGCTCACTGATGGCACTCACCAAGTGCTGGCGCAGGCTCTGCCATTCGTTTTCCATCGGCGCCGTACTGCCTTGGGCGGAGTCGATCAGCCCTTTGACCTGGCTGACCGGCACGCCGCGATTGAGCCAGGTGAGGATGGCCTGGATGCGTTGCACGTGTTCGGCGCTGAACAACCGATGCCCCTTGGGCGTGCGCTGGGGCACGATGAGGCCATAGCGGCGCTCCCACGCGCGCAGCGTCACCGCATTCACGCCGGTCTGGCGCGCCACCTCGCGGATCGGCAGCCAGCCGTTTTCCAGGGCGTGGGCGATGTCTTCGCCGGGTTCGTCGAGCAGGGCAGGTTTCATGGGTTAGATCGCATTACGCAGGCTGAGGTTTTCCGGGTGCGGTTGCAGGTAGGCCTGCTGCGCGATGTAGTGGTCCGGGTGTTGGCGAAAGTGGTGCTTGAGCAGGGTCAGCGGCACCACCAGCGGCACGATGCCGTGGCGGTATTGGCCGATGACGGTCTGCATTTCCTGTTTGTCATCGGCACTGATGGCCTGCTTGAGGTAGCCACTGATGTGTTGCAGCACATTGGTATGGGTACCGCGAGTCGCGCATTTTTTCAGGCCCGCCATCAGTTCGCTGAAATAGCCGTCGGCCAGGGCTTGCAGGTCAATGCCCTGGCCCATGCTGCCGAGCAAGTGGCCCAGGCTTTTGTAATGCGCCGGGCTATGGGCCATCAGCAGGTACTTGTAGCGCGAGTGAAACGTCAGCAAGCGGTGACGGGTAAGGCCGTCGGCCAACAGTTGCTGCCAACTGGCGTACACGAATACGCGGGTGAGGAAGTTTTCCCGCAGCACCGGGTCGTTCAGGCGACCGTCTTCTTCCACCGGCAGGTTAGGGTGACGCGCACAAAACGCCTGGGCGTAAATACCGCGCCCGCCGCCCTCGACGGGCGTGCCGTTGTCGCGGTACACCTTGACCCGCTCCAGGCCGCACGACGGTGATTTCTGCATGAAGATGTAGCCGCACAGGTCGGTGTGTTCCCGGGCCATTTGCTGGCCGTAGTCGTCCAGTGGCTGAGTGACATTGAGCGCAGGGTTTACGCTGCCCACGGCCTGCGGTTGGTTGGGGTCGCCGACCAGGCGGATCGCTTGCCGAGGAATGCCCAGGCCGATGGCAACTTCAGGGCACAACGGGACAAAATCGAAATAGTCACTGAGGGTCTGGCTGCATAGCAGGGACTGTTTATGACCGCCATTGAAGCGCACGTTCTCACCCAGAAGGCAGGCGCTGATGGCGATCTTCGGTTTCACGTGGCTGGACATAAGCAAACCTCTGCAAGAATCCTGTACAAGCTAAAAATCTTGTACAACTAAATCTCATCATAGGCTCGATGTTGTACAAGTCAAATAATTTGTACAGGTTTGTGCGGTTGCGTTATTTCCAGCCGATTTGCCAGTCCTCAGCGTTTTTCAGGGTCTGCCAGGGCAGGCGTTCGGCGCGCCGGGTGAGGATGGCCTGCAGTTCGATGTCCAGCACCGTGCCCTCTTCGTCACGGAACAATTCGGTGACCAGGAAGTGTTTTTCCTTGTGGCGAGGATGAGCTGCCGTCCATTTTGACAGCAGCAGTTTGGCAGGGTTGATGCGGTTCATTGCAGGTGCTCGATCAAGCGTCGCGCCGCTTCCTGGCCACTCAACCAGGCACCTTCCACCCGGCCGGAGAGGCACCAGTCGCCACAGACGAACAAGCCCAGGTCCGCGTCGGCCAGCACGCCGAATTCATGGCTGTTCGATGGGCGTGCGTAGAGCCAGCGATGCGCCAGGCTGAACGACGGCGCGGGCATGGCGCTGTGCAGCAATTCGGCAAAGGCGCCGTGCAGGTGTTCGATCACCGCTTCCTTGGGCAGGTCCAGGTGGGCCTTGCTCCAGGCGCTGGTGGCGTGCAGCACCCAGGTGTCGAGGGTGGTGTCGCGCCCGGGCTTGCTGCGGTTGCGCGCCAGCCAGTCGAGGGGGCTGTCTTGCACGAAGCAGCCCTCCATCGGCGTATCCAGGGGCTTGTCGAACGCCAGGGCGATGGCCCAGGTCGGGTCCATTTTCACCCCGGCCGCGGCGCTCGCCAGCTTGGGCGCGGCGGCCAGCAGGGCGGTGGCTTGGGGAGCCGGCGTGGCGATGATCACATGGCTGAAAGGGCCGTGATTGCCGCCGTCCGCGTCGAGCAGGTTCCAGTGCTGCGTACCCTGGAAGACTTCGGTGATGCGGCAACCGAACTCCACCGGCAAGTCGTCGAGCAGGGCGCGAGTGATGGCGCTCATGCGCGGCGTACCGACCCAGCGGATCTGCTCATCGGGGGAGGGCGTCAGTTGGCCGGACTTGAAGTTATACAACTGCGGCTTCCACTGCTCGGCCCAGCCGTTGCTCTGCCAGCGCTGCACTTCGTTGACGAAGCGCCGGTCGCGGGCGGTGAAATATTGCGCACCCATGTCCAGTGCGCCGGCGTCGCTGCGCTTGCTGGACATGCGGCCACCGCTGCCGCGGCTTTTATCGAAGAGTTGTACTGCGTGCCCGGCGTCTTGTAACGCTCGGGCGGCGGAGAGACCGGCGATGCCGGTACCAATGATCGCGATGGGAACAGTCATGGGAGGCCTCGTTTTACCGTTGGGTACAGACTACGCCGACACCAATAGCTGTACAATATTGTTTTTTGGTATAAGTTTCGGCGTGCCTGATTGCGTGGCGTGACCTATGGTTAAGCTAAGGCTTGAACCCCCGTCACGCTCAATTATCAAATTGATCCCTGCTTATAAAATAGACCAGTGAGCGGCGGCGAACGTTACATGAGGAGAGTCCCATGCATATTTTGCTGACCGGCGGTACCGGCTTGATCGGTCGCCAACTCTGCAAGCACTGGCTCGCACAAGGCCATCGCCTGACGGTGTGGAGCCGGCAACCGGAAACGGTCGCCCAGGTCTGCGGTGCGCAGGTGCTCGGGGTGGCTCGCCTACAAGAGGTGATTGGCGCGGTGGACGCGGTGGTCAACCTGGCAGGCGCGCCTATTGCCGACCGGCCTTGGACCCACAAGCGCAAGGCGTTGCTGTGGAACAGTCGCATTCACCTCACCGAAACCTTGCTGGCCTGGATGGAAAGCCTGGAGCAAAAACCGGCGGTGCTGATCTCCGGTTCTGCGGTGGGTTGGTACGGCGACGGCGGCGAGCGCGAACTGACCGAAGCCAGCGGCCCGGTACTGGATGATTTCCCCAGCCAGTTGTGTATCGCCTGGGAGGAAACCGCCCAGCGTGCCGAAGCCTTGGGCATTCGCGTGGTGCTGGTGCGTACGGGGTTGGTGCTGTCTGCCGAGGGCGGCTTTTTGTCGCGCCTGCTGCTGCCGTTCAAACTGGCGCTGGGCGGGCCGATTGGCAATGGACGACAGTGGATGCCCTGGGTGCATATCAAGGATCAAATCGCCCTGATTGATTTTCTTCTGCACAAGCAAGACGCCAACGGTCCTTATAATGCCTGCGCGCCACACCCGGTGCGTAACCGCGAATTTGCCAAGACCCTGGGCCAGGTGCTGCACCGCCCGGCGTTCATGCCGATGCCGGCATTTGCGTTGAAGGTTGGCCTGGGTGAGTTGTCCGGCTTGTTGCTGGGCGGGCAAAAGGCTTTGCCTGAACGGCTGCAGGCCGCAGGTTTCACTTTCCAGTTCACTGAGTTGCGTGCGGCTCTGGACGACTTGTCCAGCCGCCTCTAAAGATAGGATGTTGCATGACCGATCACGCGTTGTTACTGGTCAACCTGGGTTCGCCAAAGTCCACGTCAGTGGCCGACGTGCGCAGCTACCTCAATCAGTTCCTGATGGACCCTTATGTGATCGACTTGCCGTGGCCGGTGCGGCGCTTGCTGGTGTCGCTGATCCTGATCAAGCGCCCCGAGCAATCGGCCCATGCCTATGCGTCGATCTGGTGGGACGAGGGTTCGCCGCTGGTGGTGCTGAGCCGCCGCCTGCAACAGCAGATGACCGCGCAGTGGACCCAGGGCCCGGTGGAACTGGCGATGCGTTACGGCGAGCCGTCCCTGGAAACGGTCCTGACGCGCCTGGCCGCCCAGGGTATTCAAAAAATCACACTGGCGCCGTTGTACCCGCAGTTTGCCGACAGCACCGTCACCACGGTGATAGAGGAAGCCAAGCGGGTGGTGCGCGACAAGCAACTGAATGTGCAGTTTTCGATCCTGCAACCGTTCTACGATCAGCCTGAGTACCTCGATGCGCTGGCGGCGAGTGTGCGCGCTTATGTGGAGCAGGATTACGATCACTTGCTGCTCAGTTTCCATGGCTTGCCTGAGCGTCACCTGACCAAGCTCGACCCTACCGGCCAGCACTGCTTCAAGGACGCAGACTGCTGCAAGAACGCATCCCCTGAAGTGCTTGCCACCTGTTATCGCGCGCAGTGCTTCAGCGTGGCGCGGGACGTGGCCGAGCGGCTGGGCTTGCCGGAGGGTAAATGGTCGGTGGCGTTCCAGTCCCGCCTGGGCCGGGCCAAGTGGATCGAACCCTACACCGAGGCGCGCCTTGAGGCATTGGCCCAGCAAGGCGTGAAGAAGCTGCTGGTGATGTGCCCGGCGTTCGTCGCCGATTGCATTGAGACGTTGGAGGAAATTGGCGATCGCGGTCGCGAGCAATTTCGTGAAGCGGGGGGCGAGGAGTTGGTGTTGGTGCCTTGCCTGAATGATGAGCCGCACTGGGCGGCGGCCCTTAATACCCTGTGCGAACGGGCGCCGGTTGCCTTGTAAGCGAGCCCTGCGGTGATCCAATTGTGGGAGCTGGCTTGCCTGCGATAGCGGCCTGAAAGCCGACACCTATCTAACTGACGCCCTGCGATCAAACTGTGGGAGCGGGCTTGCTCGCGAAGGTGGCCTGACAGTCAGCACAGTTGGATTGTGTACATATCCATTCCTGCGGTAACGGCCACTTAGGGTTCCGCTCTGACATGAACTGCCCCCCAAAAGTTGGACAGGAGACGCTATTGATTTAGTGCCTGGGTCCGAAACTGTACCGGACTCAAGCCATTCAGTCTGAGGCTTATGCGGTCTTGGTTGTAGTAGGTGATGTAATCCTCTAAGCCTGATGCCAGTTGCTCCACACTCTCAAATGA
>NZ_NKRF01000044.1:0-94966 GCF_003408955.1 Pseudomonas sp. GL93 | reverse complement strand
TGAACTCACTCGAATAAGATTTACGCATATCCAAACACCTCAGATTTGGGCGCTATCATAACGCCCGATTGAAGTGTCCAAAATCATTAGGCCAGTTCACCCTCGCTCCTACAGTGGCATCTGGGGTCAGTCGAGGGCTTTCCAGATCTCGGTGGCGTACTCCCTGATGGTCCGGTCCGAGCTGAACCAGCCCATGCGCGCGGTATTGAGCACCGCCGAACGCCACCATTCCTTGGAATCATGCCAATGCGCTTCGACTCGCGCCTGGGCGTCCCAGTAGGAATCAAAGTCGGCGCACACCAGGAAACGGTCGTAGTCGATCAGCCCATCGATCAGGCCCACATAGCGCCCCGGATCATCCGGCGAGAACACCCCGCCACGGATCGCTTGCAACACGTCGTTCAAGCGATGGGACGCGGCGATGTCCGGCCCGGCGTTGAACTCACCGGCGTGCTTGCGGGCTTCCACCTGCTGGGCACTGAGGCCGAAGATAAACATGTGCTCGGCGCCGACCCGCTCGTGCATCTCCACATTGGCGCCGTCCATGGTGCCGATGGTCAGCGCGCCGTTGAGGCCGAACTTCATGTTGCTGGTACCCGATGCTTCAAAGCCGGCAGTGGAAATCTGCTCCGACAAGTCCGCCGCCGGAATGATGCTTTCCGCCAGGCTGACGTTGTAGTTGGGCAGGAACACCACTTTGAGCAAACCGCGCACAGTCGGGTCGTTGTTGACGGTACGGGCGATGTCGTTGGTCAGCTTGATGATCAGCTTGGCCTGGTGGTAGCTGGCTGCAGCCTTGCCGGCGAAGATCTTCACCCGCGGCACCCAGTCGGTGCCCGGCTCGGCGCGGATCGCCTGGTACAGCGCCACGGTGTGCAGCAGGTTGAGCAGTTGGCGCTTGTATTCGTGGATGCGCTTGACCTGCACATCGAACATCGCCGCCGGGTTGATTGCGATACCCAGGCGCTCATGGATGATCTGGGCCAGTGCACGCTTGCTGTGCAGGCGCTGTTCAGCGAAGGACTTGCGGAAAGCCTGCTTCTCGGCGAACGGCTCCAATTCGATCAAACGCTGCTCGGGCTGATCGAGAATATCCGGCCCCAGGGCTTCCACCAGCATATCGGTCAGCTTGGGGTTGGCCTGGTACAACCAGCGGCGGAAGGTGATGCCGTTGGTTTTGTTGTTGATGCGCTCGGGATACAGCTTATGCAGCTCGGAGAACACCGTGCTGCGCATCAACTGAGTATGCAGGCCCGATACACCGTTGACGCTATGGGAGCCCAGGAACGCGAGGTTGCCCATGCGCACGCGGCGGCCGTTGTCTTCTTCGATCAGCGAGACGGCGCGCAGTACGTCGAAGTCGTGGATGCCCTTGGCGCGCAGCGAGTCGATGTGCTGGGCGTTGATCAGGTAGATGATCTGCATGTGCCGCGGCAGCATGCGTTCCATCAAACCTACCGGCCAGGTTTCCAGCGCCTCGGGAAGCAAGGTGTGGTTCGTGTAGGAAAGGGTCTCGACGGTGACATCCCACGCGGCTTCCCAGGGAATGTCATGCAGGTCGACCAGTTGGCGCATCAACTCGGCCACGGCGATGGACGGGTGGGTGTCGTTGAGCTGGATGGCGGCGTGTTCGCCCAGGCTCAGCACCGAACCGTGCATGTTCTTGTGGCGGCGCAGCAGATCCTGCAAGGACGCCGAAACGAAGAAGTACTCCTGGCGCAGGCGCAGTTCCTGCCCCGCTTCGGTGCTGTCGGCCGGGTAAAGCACGCGAGAGATGCTTTCGGCACGGGCCACTTCGGCGACGGCGCCCAAGTGGTCACCGGCATTGAAGCGCTCCAGGTGCAAGTCTTCTACAGCCCGTGCACGCCAAAGGCGCAGGGTGTTGACGCTGGCGCCACGCCAGCCGACTACCGGGGTGTCATAGGCAACAGCCCTGACAGTTTCGTTGGGCGACCACACCTGGATCATCTTGCCGGAAGCGTCCGCCAGGGTTTCGACGCTGCCGCCAAAGCCGATCGGGTAAATCACTTCGGCGCGTTCGAATTCCCAAGGGTTACCAAAATCCAGCCAGCGTTCGGTCTGCTCCTGCTGCCAGCCATCAACGATGGCCTGGCGGAACAAGCCGTGCTCATAGCGAATGCCATAGCCATGGCCGGCAATCCCCAAGGTCGACATGCTTTCCATAAAGCACGCCGCCAGACGGCCCAGGCCACCATTGCCGAGCGCCGCGTCGGGCTCCAGCAGGCGGATGCGCTCCAGATCCACGCCCAGCTCCGACAGTGCTTCGCGAGCGATCTCCAGCACACCCAGGTTGCTCAGGCTGTCGTAGAGCAAGCGGCCGATGAGAAATTCCAGGGACAGGTAATAAACACGCTTCTGGCCTTTGCGATAAATACGCCGCGTGTGGTCCATCCAGTGATCGACCATCTGGTCGCGGGCGGCCAGGGCAATGGCTTCGAACCAGTCATGGTCGAAAGCGTGATCCGGGTCCTTGCCCACCGCGTAGGTGAGTTTGGTCAAGACAGCATCGCGGAATGCGGCTACCTCTGCTTCTCGTGCAAGCGGTTCCTGAGACATCGGTGCGACCTCGGGCGAGATTGAAGGAGTTGCTAGAGCCTAGTCGGTCTGACAGACGGTAGACGTGCTGGTTCGGCAGTTTTTTAACTCATTCACCATGGACTGAATTTGATGCAGGGGTCGTGCCCGATCAGGCCCTGGCCAAACCTTTGAGCTGAAACCTGCAAAATATTGTTCAAAAAACCACCAATCCCGGTATGATCGCGCGCCCGGATAACGCCCCACCTTGGAACCTTGATGAAGCCTCAACTGATCGCCGCCGCGGAACTCGACCGTCTAGAGACCTGGCAGAAATACTCCGCCCATATGTGCGGCGGCTGCGTGTCCAGCTGCTGCACGCTGCCGGTGGAGGTGAAGATCAAGGACCTGATCCGCATTGGCATCGTCGATGAGTTCGAGCGCGGCGATCCGCCGAAGAACATCGCCAAGCGTTTGCAGAAAGAAGGCATCGTCGAGCGGTACAACAACAAGTCCGAAATTTTTACCCTGCAGCGCATGAGCAACAACGACTGCCTGTACCTGGATCGTAAGACGCGCTTTTGCACTATTTATGACAAGCGCCCGGATACGTGCCGCAACCACCCGAAAATCGGGCCGCGGCCGGGGTATTGCGCGTATAAGCCCAAGGAAGTGGTGCGCGAGACTAACTTCAAGACCCTCGACAAGTTCTGATCGCGCGCTGCGGGGCTGTTGAGGGCCCCATCGCAGGCAAGCCAGCTCCCACAGTTTGATTTGTGAAGACATTCAAATGTGGGAGCTGGCTTGCCTGCGATGGGGTCACTAAAGACAACACACAAACTGCAGGCATAAAAAAACGCCCCCGGCCTTTCGACCGGGGGCGTTTTTCATTCAGCCTGAGTTAACTCAGTTCTTGGCTTTCTTGGCAGCGCGGGTACGCTCGCCTTCGTCCAGGATCTTCTTACGCAGGCGGATCGACTTAGGCGTGACTTCGCACAGCTCGTCGTCCTGGATGAATTCCAGGGCCTGTTCCAGGGTGAAGCGAACAGGTGGAACCAGAGCGATGGTTTCGTCTTTGCCCGAAGCACGCATGTTGTCGAGCTTCTTGCCTTTGGTTGGGTTGACGCCCATGTCGTTGTCACGGCTGTTCAGACCAACGATCTGGCCGTTGTAGATCTCTTGACCGTGTTCAACGAACAGCTTGCCACGCGCCTGGAGGGTTTCCAGGGAGTAGGTCAGCGCCTTGCCGGTTTCTACCGATACCAGAACACCGTTCTGACGGCCGGACATGTCGCCGGACTTCATGGTGTCGTAGCGATCGAAGATCGAGGTCAGGATGCCAGCACCGTTGGTCAGGGTCAGGAACTGGTTACGGAAACCGATCAGACCACGAGCAGGGATGTTGTATTCCAGACGCACACGGCCTTTGCCATCCGGCACCATGTTGGTCAGGTCGCCCTTACGCAGGCCCATCTCTTCCATGACCTTGCCCTGGGATTCTTCAGGGGTGTCGATGGTGACGTTTTCGAACGGTTCCTGCTTCACGCCGTCAACCTGACGGATGATCACTTCCGGACGACCAACACCCATTTCGAAGCCTTCGCGACGCATGGTTTCGATCAGTACCGAGAGGTGCAGCTCACCACGGCCGGAGACCTTGAACTTGTCAGCCGAGTCGCCTTCTTCAACGCGCAGCGCAACGTTGTACAGCAGCTCTTTGTCCAGACGCTCCTTGATGTTACGGGAGGTCACGAACTTGCCTTCTTTACCGCAGAAAGGCGAGTCGTTTACCTGGAAGGTCATGGAAACGGTTGGCTCGTCAACGGTCAGAGGCTTCATCGCCTCGACGTTGTCCGGCTGGCACAGGGTGTCGGAGATGAACAGCGAGTCCATACCACTTACGCAGACGATGTCGCCAGCGAAAGCTTCTTCAACGTCGATGCGGTGCAGGCCGTGGTGACCCATCAGCTTCAGGATACGACCGTTACGCTTCTTGCCATCGGCGCCGATAGCGACAACCGGGGTGTTCGGCTTGACGCTACCACGAGCGATACGGCCAACGCCGATAACACCCAGGAAGCTGTTGTAGTCCAGTGCCGAGATTTGCATCTGGAACGGGCCTTCACGGTCGACCTTCGGTGCCGGTACGTTGTCGACGATCGACTGGTACAGCGGGGTCATGTCTTCAGCCATGTCGGTGTGGTCAAGACCAGCAATACCGTTCAGGGCCGAGGCGTAGATGACTTGGAAGTCCAGCTGTTCTTCGGTAGCACCCAGGTTGTCGAACAGGTCGAAGATCTGGTCCAGAACCCAGTCCGGACGCGCGCCTGGACGGTCAACCTTGTTGATGCACACGATCGGACGCAGGCCGGCTTCGAAAGCCTTCTTGGTCACGAAACGGGTTTGCGGCATAGGGCCGTCTTGAGCGTCAACCAGCAGCAGAACGGAGTCAACCATCGACATTACGCGTTCTACTTCGCCGCCGAAGTCGGCGTGGCCCGGGGTATCCACGATGTTGATGTGGTAGCCGTTCCAGTTGATAGCGGTGTTTTTTGCCAGGATGGTAATACCGCGCTCTTTTTCCTGGTCGTTGGAGTCCATCACGCGCTCGTCGTTGAGCTCGTTGCGCTCCAGGGTGCCGGATTGACGCAGGAGTTTGTCTACCAGGGTGGTTTTACCATGGTCAACGTGAGCAATGATGGCGATGTTACGTAGATTTTCGATCACTTGTGTATCTCGATCAGAGGATTCGGTGTGCTGACAGGTCGTGGCAGCGATTAACAGTAGAGTCAGGCCTTGCCGTTACAGCTTGACGGCAGAGTCGGGGGGCCGGTGACGCAGGCCACAGGCAAACAGCCCCGGGCTCTTAGCTCGGTCGATAAACGCGCACATTGGCATGCCCCTCACTGAGCAAATGGTGGGCATGCAGGCGACTCATCACGCCTTTGTCGCAATACAACAGGTACTGACGGCTGTTATCCAGTTCCTTGAAACGCGCGTTCAGTGCGTAGAACGGCAGCGTTTGCACGTCGATGCCCGCGATTTCCAGCGGCTCATCTTCGGCGGCATCCGGGTGACGGATGTCGACGACGATCTGGCCGGCCAGGGCTTCGCTGACTTCTTCGATCTGCACATCCTGGCCCAATTCGTCGATCACTCGATCGATTGGCACCAGCTTGGCGTTCTCGAGCGCACGCTCCAGAATCGCCATGTCGAATTCTTTTTCTTCATGCTCCACGCGGTGGCGCTTGGCGTGGGTCTTGGGGTTCACCGAAATGACCCCGCAGTATTCAGGCATATGCTTGGCAAAGTCGGCGGTGCCGATTTGCTCGGCCAGGTCGATGATGTCCTGCTTGTGGCTGGCGATCAGCGGGCGCAGCACCAGCTTCTCGGTCACGCAATCAATGATCGACAGGTTCGGCAGCGTCTGGCTGGAAACCTGGGAAATCGCTTCGCCGGTCACCAGGGCGTCGATCTGCAATTGATCGGCGATTCGGGACGCAGCGCGCAACATCATACGCTTCAATACTACGCCCATATGACTGTTATCGACTTTGCCGAGAATTTCGCCCAGCACTTCCTCGAACGGTACGCTTACAAATAGCACGCGCTGGGAGCTGCCGTATTTCTTCCAGATAAAGTGCGCGACTTCCATCACGCCCAATTCGTGTGCCCGCCCGCCCAGGTTGAAGAAGCAGAAGTGGCTCATCAGGCCGCGGCGCATGATCTGGTAGGCCGCCACCGTGGAATCGAAACCGCCGGACATCAATACCAGGGTCTGTTCCAGGGCACCCAGCGGGTAGCCGCCGATGCTGTTGTGCTGGCTGTGGATCACGAACAACCGTTGGTCGCGAATTTCCATGCGCACTTCGATTTGTGGCGCTTTCAGGGAAATTCCAGCTGCGCCGCACTCACGACGCAGCTTGCTGCCGACGTATTTCTCGACATCCATGGAGCTGAACGGGTGCTTGCCGGCACGCTTGCAACGCACCGAAAAAATCTTGCCTTCAAGCGCACTGCCGTAGTGCTGCTTGCACTTTTCGGTGATGTCGTCGAAGTCACCCAGCGGGTACTCATCCACCTGCAGAAAATGCGCGATGCCCGGCATGCAGCTCAGGCGCTCGGTCATGTCCTTCAAGGCTTTGGCGTCGGTAATGCGGGTTTCCAGCTCGAGGTTGTCCCACACGCCGTTCACCACCACAGCCGGGTCCAGGTCACGGAGCACGGCACGGATGTTCTTGGCCAACTGACGGATGAAACGCGTCCGTACCGGTCGGCTTTTGATGGTGATCTCGGGGAAGACTTTAACGATTAATTTCATGGAAACAGCGCGCGCCGGGCCTGCTGAAAAAGGGGGGCGCGGATTATAGCGGAAATCGCTCAAGGTTTAACCAGTTAATATGCATTGCGTACGCAATGCACCAAAACGGGTCATTTACACAAATAAACGCTACATTGCGGTGCGCGATTTATGCCGTTTTTGCCGATTGCACCGTTATAGGGGCCATTTTGAGGCAAAACGGCCATGTTGGCGCACTGGCATGCAATTTGCTCTCTTGTGAGGCAGGTTGCCTTGGCGGAGTATCCGCGCCGGCATCACCCAAATTCTAAGGGCTAACTCCACTACCCAAGCCCGAAGCCACCCGGAGGACACCATGTCGAAGTCGGTTCAACTCATCAAAGATCATGACGTTAAATGGATTGATCTGCGCTTCACGGACACAAAAGGCACTCAGCACCACGTGACCATGCCGGCTCGCGATGCGCTGGAAGATGACTTCTTCGAAGTCGGCAAGATGTTCGACGGTTCCTCCATCGCCGGCTGGAAAGGCATCGAAGCCTCCGACATGATCCTGCTGCCAGACGACAGCACAGCCGTACTCGACCCGTTCACCGAAGAGCCAACCCTGATCCTGGTGTGCGACATCATCGAGCCTTCGACCATGCAAGGCTATGACCGCGACCCACGCGCCATCGCCCACCGTGCCGAGGAATACCTGAAGTCCACCGGTATCGGCGACACCGCATTCTTCGGCCCTGAGCCAGAGTTCTTCATCTTCGACTCGGTGAAGTTCAAATCCGACATCTCCGGCTCCATGTTCAAGATTTTCTCCGAGCAAGGCTCGTGGATGTCCGACCAGGACGTGGAAGGCGGCAACAAAGGCCACCGTCCAGGCGTGAAAGGCGGCTACTTCCCAGTACCACCGTTCGACTTCGACCATGAAATCCGTACCTCCATGTGCAACGCACTGGAAGAAATGGGCCAGACCGTTGAAGTTCACCACCACGAAGTGGCGACTGCCGGCCAGAACGAAATCGGCGTGAAATTCAACACGCTGGTGAAGAAGGCTGACGAAGTTCAAACCCTGAAATACTGCGTGCACAACGTTGCCGATGCCTATGGCCGCACCGCTACCTTCATGCCTAAGCCGCTGTACGGCGATAACGGCTCGGGCATGCACGTTCACGTATCGATTTCCAAAGACGGCAAGAACACCTTCGCTGGCGAAGGCTATGCCGGCCTGTCCGATACCGCCCTGTATTTCATCGGCGGCATCATCAAGCACGGCAAGGCCCTGAACGGCTTCACCAACCCGTCGACCAACTCCTACAAGCGTCTGGTCCCAGGTTTTGAAGCGCCGGTGATGCTGGCCTACTCGGCACGCAACCGCTCCGCCTCGATCCGTATTCCTTACGTCAACAGCCCTAAAGGCCGTCGTATCGAAGCGCGCTTCCCAGACCCGGCTGCCAACCCTTACCTGGCCTTCGCCGCCCTGATGATGGCTGGCCTGGACGGTATCCAGAACAAGATCCACCCTGGCGACGCCGCCGACAAAAACTTGTATGACCTGCCGCCTGAAGAGGCCAAAGAGATCCCACAAGTGTGCGGCAGCCTGAAAGAAGCCCTGGAAGAGCTGGACAAGGGCCGTGCTTTCCTGACCAAAGGCGGCGTTTTCAGCGACGACTTCATCGACGCTTACATCGCCCTGAAAAGCGAAGAAGAAATCAAAGTACGCACCTTCGTACACCCACTGGAATACGAGCTGTACTACAGCTGCTGATCCGGTAGCGCTGCTAAGGTAGCGTGATGAAAAAGACCTCCTTCGGGAGGTCTTTTTTTTGCCTGAGATTATTTACGTCCCCCTCCTGTAGGAGCGAGCTTGCTCGCGAAAAACGCAAAGACATCGCATTTTTTCAACATTGGCGCGTTATCGTTAGCGACCTTCGCGAGCAAGCTCGCTCCTACAGAGGATCGCCCTTGAAACATCGACTTGTATTTGCCCTGCTGTTCATCAGTGCCAGTGCGAGCGCTGCGCCACCTACGCTCGACCCCCTGCTCAACAGCATCGCCGAACGCCTGGAGATTGCCGACCAGGTAGCACTGAGCAAGTGGGACAGCCACAAGCCCGTGGAGGACAAGAAGCGCGAGCAAGAGGTGATCGCCAGCGTCACTGCCCAGGCGCCGAGCTACAAGCTGGACCCGGCCGCTGCCGAGCAGTTCTTCGCCGCGCAGATCGAAGCCAACAAACTGGTGCAATACACCCACCTGTCCGATTGGCAGTTCCAGGGCAAAGCGCCCGACGACCCGCGCCCGGACTTGGTCCAGCAGATCCGCCCGCAATTGGACGAGCTGCAAAAAAGGCTACTGCAGCAGCTGGCCGACTTCACGCCCCTGCGCACTGACGCCAAATGCCCCCAATGGCTGGCCGAGGCCGTGCACGAACCACTGAATGATCCACTGCGCCAACTGGCGATGATCCGCGCCACCGCCGAGCTTTGCATCTATAAAGGTTAAAAGGACTGCAAATCCAATTAAAAATGTGGGAGCTGGCTTGCCTGCGATAACGGTGTTGAATGCACCACAGCTATCGCAGGCAAGCCAGCTCCCACACTGACTGCGATTTGCCTTCAAGCTTCAGTTGCTGAACAACCTTCACAAAATCGCACTATATTGGTGCGATAGCCTGCACCCTTCTCAATTGCCCAGCCCATTTTGGTTCGAAACTTCCCGTTCAAGCTGGCAGAACGCCACAGTTTCGCGCCTGAATCCCCTATTTCAGGGCATTAGCGCTTCTTTTCGGAGCCTTGGTTTGGTTTTTGCATTTTCCTTGTATCAGCGTGTGCCTCAAGCCCGCGCCTTGCTCCAAAAGAGGTCCCGATGACCATCAGCGATGCACTGCACCGTTTGTTACTCGACAACCTGACCACCGCGACCATCCTGCTCAATGCCGACCTGCGCCTTGAGTACATGAACCCGGCGGCGGAGATGCTCCTGGCGATCAGCGGCCAGCGTAGCCATGGGCAGTTCATCAGCGAATTGTTCACCGAGTCGGCCGAAGCCTTGAGCTCGTTGCGCCAGGCCGTGGAGCAGGCACACCCGTTCACCAAGCGCGAAGCGATGCTCACCGCGCTGACCGGGCAAACGTTGACCGTCGACTACGCCGTGACCCCGATCCTGAGCAATGGCGCGACCCTGCTGCTGCTCGAAGTCCACCCCCGCGACCGCCTGCTGCGCATCACCAAGGAGGAAGCGCAGTTGTCCAAGCAGGAAACCAGCAAGATGCTGGTGCGCGGCCTCGCCCACGAGATCAAGAACCCACTGGGCGGCATTCGCGGCGCGGCGCAGTTGTTGTCCCGCGAGCTGCCGGACGAGCACCTCAAGGACTACACCAACGTCATCATCGAAGAAGCCGACCGCCTGCGTAACCTGGTGGACCGCATGCTCGGCTCCAACAAGCTGCCGTCCCTGGCGATGACCAACGTGCATGAGGTGCTGGAGCGCGTCTGCCAACTGGTCGAGGCCGAAAGCCAGGGCTGCATCACCTTGGTGCGCGACTACGACCCAAGCATTCCCGACGTGTTGATCGACCGCGAACAGATGATCCAGGCGGTGCTCAACATCGTGCGCAACGCCATGCAGGCCATCAGCAGCCAGAACGAGCTGCGCCTGGGCCGCATCAGCCTGCGCACCCGCGCCCTGCGCCAGTTCACCATCGGCCATGTGCGCCATCGCCTGGTGACCAAGGTCGAGATCATCGACAACGGCCCCGGCATTCCTGCGGAGCTGCAGGAAACCATCTTCTTTCCCATGGTCAGCGGCCGCCCGGACGGTACCGGGCTGGGCCTGGCCATTACCCAGAACATCATCAGCCAGCATCAGGGCCTGATCGAATGTGAGAGCCACCCTGGCCACACCACGTTCTCGATCTTCCTGCCATTGGAACAAGGAGCCCCCACGACATGAGCCGTAGTGAAACTGTCTGGATCGTCGACGACGACCGTTCTATCCGCTGGGTCCTCGAAAAAGCCTTGCAACAGGAAGGCATGACCACCCAGAGCTTCGACAGCGCCGATGGGGTGATGAGCCGCCTGGCACGCCAGCAGCCGGACGTGATCATTTCCGATATCCGCATGCCTGGGGCCAGTGGCCTGGACTTGCTGGCGCGCATTCGCGAGCAGCACCCGCGCTTGCCGGTGATCATCATGACCGCCCACTCGGACCTGGACAGCGCTGTCGCGTCCTACCAGGGCGGCGCCTTTGAATACCTGCCCAAGCCGTTCGATGTGGATGAAGCGGTGGCGCTGGTCAAGCGCGCCAACCAGCACGCCCAGGAACAACAGAACCAGGAAGCCCCGCCGACCCTGACCCGCACCCCGGAAATCATCGGGGAAGCGCCGGCGATGCAGGAAGTGTTTCGCGCCATCGGGCGCTTGAGCCATTCCAACATCACTGTGCTGATCAACGGCGAATCGGGGACCGGCAAAGAACTGGTGGCCCACGCCCTGCACCGCCACAGTCCACGGGCGGCTTCGCCGTTCATCGCACTGAATATGGCGGCAATTCCCAAGGACCTGATGGAGTCCGAGTTGTTCGGCCATGAGAAAGGCGCATTCACCGGCGCGGCCAACCTGCGTCGCGGACGCTTTGAACAGGCGGACGGTGGCACGCTGTTCCTCGATGAAATCGGCGACATGCCGGCCGATACCCAGACTCGCTTACTGCGCGTGCTGGCTGACGGCGAGTTCTACCGTGTGGGCGGGCATACGCCGGTCAAGGTGGATGTGCGCATCATCGCGGCCACCCACCAGAACCTGGAAACACTGGTGCATGCGGGTAAATTCCGTGAGGACTTGTTCCACCGCCTCAACGTGATCCGCATCCACATCCCGCGAATGTCGGACCGTCGCGAAGATATCCCTACCCTCGCCCGCCATTTCCTCAGCCGCGCCGCCCTGGAGCTGGCCGTCGAGCCCAAGCTGCTCAAAAGCGAGACCGAGGAATACCTCAAGAACCTGCCGTGGCCCGGCAACGTGCGCCAACTGGAGAACACCTGCCGCTGGATCACCGTGATGGCTTCCGGGCGCGAAGTGCACATCAGCGACCTGCCGCCGGAGCTGCTGAGCCTGCCGCAGGACTCGGCTCCCGTGACCAACTGGGAACAAGCGCTGCGCCAATGGGCGGACCAGGCCTTGGCACGCGGCCAATCGAACCTGCTGGACAGTGCCGTGCCGGCGTTCGAGCGGATCATGATCGAGACCGCGCTCAAACACACCGCCGGCCGCCGCCGCGATGCCGCCGTGCTGCTGGGGTGGGGGCGCAATACCCTGACGCGCAAGATCAAGGAATTGGGGATGAAGGTAGATGGTGGGGATGATGATGAGGGTGATGAGGCCTGATCACATTCCCCAAACCCACTGAAGATCCAAGGTGGGAGCGGGCTTGCTCGCGAATGCAGTGTGTCAGTCGCCGGATGTATTGGCTGGCCCACCGCCTTCGCGAGCAAGCCCGCTCCCACATTTGGATCTTCATAAAGCTCGAGTTTGTGCACCGCTTCAATGCACGATGAACCGGCATTGAGCACAGACCCGAAACCTCACAGAGCGCGTTTGCTACAAAGTTCTCAATCGTAGAACCTACCAAAGCCCCGTATTCCGGGGCTTTGCGCTTTTTGGAATTTTTTTCAAGCAGCAATTGCAAGTTTTGGCACGCCCCCTGCAATACCCCTTGTACTACCCAGTTTCGGGGACCTTGGTACAGGCAGGCCGAGAATCCCCTCTTTAACACCGAAGCCTTAGGCTTCACCCCGTTTTGGGAGCCCTGGTACAGGCAGGCCGGGAACTCCCTCTTTTATTGCTCTTGGAGATGGATCTCCAGCCGCCAGCGGCCATCGACCTCTGCACCGCTCCACTCCCCACGTAACGGCCGGGCCGCTACCAGGTTCAGCAGCAAGCCAGCATCGGTCTTGCGTATGCGCCAATTCACGTCCTTACCGTTGACCTTGAGCTGCCCGCTGGCAGCCTTGCCCTGGGCGTCAAACAGCAACGCCACGGTGCCGTCGATATGCTCGCCGTGCAGCTTGGGTTCGTTGTTGAACCACACCACCAAACCCTGCGCCACAGGTTCTACCTGTTGCAGCTCAAGCGACTCGGGGGTGGTCAAGCGACCGATCATCAAGCCAATCATCAAGCCGACAATCGCCAATGAGCCCAACACCCTCGGCAATAGCTTCGGTCTCGGGTCGTCTTCAGGGGTAGAATGCAGCGCATCTTTGCCTTCGGAGCCGTGCATGTTTCACGTCATCCTTTTTCAACCAGAAATTCCGCCGAATACCGGCAACGTTATCAGGCTGTGCGCCAACAGTGGCTGCCACCTGCATTTGATCGAGCCGTTGGGCTTTGACATGGACGACAAGCGCCTGCGCCGGGCCGGGCTGGACTACCACGAGTACGCCACCCTCAAGCGCCATGCCGACCTCGCCAGCTGCCTGGAGAGCCTGGGCCACCCACGGCTGTTCGCGTTCACCACCAAGGGCTCGCGGCCGTTTCATGATGCCAGCTTTGCCGAGGGCGACGCGTTCCTGTTCGGCCCGGAGAGCCGAGGCCTGCCGGCCGAGGTGCTTGACGCATTGCCCGATGGCCATCGCCTGCGCTTGCCGATGCGTGAAGGGTGCCGCAGCCTGAACCTGTCCAACACCGTGGCCGTCGCCGTCTATGAAGGCTGGCGCCAACTCGGCTTCAAGTAACACGCAAAACAAATGTGGGAGGGGACTTGTGTGGGAGCCGGGCTTGCCCGCGATGCAGGCACCTCGGTATGTCTGTCACACCGCAGTGATGCTATCGCAGGCAAGCCAGCTCCCACACAAGCCCGCTCCCACATTTTAGAACGGCGTCGTTCAGAACATTACTGAACGGTTGGCGCGCCTTCTTGTTGCATGCGCTGCAGCTCTTGGGCGTACAGAGCATCGAAGTTCACCGGAGCCAGCATCAGGGCCGGGAACGAGCCACGGGTAACCAGGCTGTCCAGGGTCTCACGGGCATACGGGAACAGGATGTTCGGGCAGAACGCGCCCAGGGTGTGGCTCATGGACGCTTCGTCCAGGCCCTGGATCAGGAAGATACCGGCCTGTTGCACTTCAGCGATAAAAGCGACTTCTTCACCATTTTTGACGGTGACCGACAAAGTCAGCACGACTTCGTGGAAGTCACCTTCCAGGGATTTCTGACGGGTGTTCAGGTCCAGCGCAACGCTTGGGGTCCATTCCTGACGGAAGATGGCCGGGCTTTTTGGCGCTTCGAACGACAGGTCACGCACGTAGATCCGCTGCAGCGAGAACTGTGGGCCTTGGTCTTGCGCTGCTTCGGTGTTCTGTTGATCAGTCATCGCAGATCCTTCTTTATCTTGGGGTTCTTAAGGGTTTAGGAGTCAGACGGACAGCAGCGCATCAAGTTTACCGGCGCGCTCCAGGGCAAACAGGTCGTCGCAACCACCGATGTGCCGGGTGCCGATCCAGATCTGCGGGACCGACGTGCGGCCAGCCTTCTGGGCCATTTCGGCGCGCACCTGAGGCTTGCCATCGACCTTGATCTCTTCGAAGGCAACGCCCTTTTTCTCAAGCAAGGCCTTGGCCCGCATGCAGTAAGGGCACCAATCGCTGGAATACACGACAACCTGGCTCATATCACTTCACCAACGGCAGGTTATCGCCACGCCAGCTGCTGATACCACCCGACAGCTTGGCGGCGGTGAAGCCGGTCTTGAGCATCTCGCGGGCGTGGGTGCCCGAGTGCTGGCCTTGGGCGTCGACCAGGATAATGGTCTTGGCCTTGTATTTTTCCAGCTCGGCCAAGCGCGCGATCAGCTTGTCCTGAGGAATGTTCAGGGCGCCAACGATATGGCCGGCGGCATAATCCTTGGCCGGGCGAATATCGACGACGACGGCCTCATCCTTGTTGACCAGCGCGGTCAGCTCCGACGTGCTCAGGCTGCGACCACCGCGGCTCAGTTCATGAGCGATCAGCAGCGCCAGCAGGATGACGAAGGCACCCACGAGCAGGTAGTGGGCAGTGGCAAATGCAATCAGGTGATCAACCATCAAGGAGGTTCCAGGGCGTTAAAATGGCGGTAAGTATACACAGCCGCCAGGGGGGGCCAACCCCCGTAAAGCGGTGACGTGGTTGGAACTTCGCTTTAAACTGCCACTCCCTTTTCAATTGTCTTCCTTTATTAGCGCCGCGAGAGGATCTATGACTACCACGCCTAAACCTTTGGTCCTGATAATTCTCGATGGCTTCGGACACAGTGAAAGCCACCACGACAACGCGGTGTACTCGGCCAACAAGCCAGTACTGGACCGCCTGACCGCCACCGTGCCCAACGGCTTGATCTCAGGTTCCGGCATGGACGTGGGCCTGCCGGACGGCCAGATGGGCAACTCGGAAGTCGGCCACATGAACCTTGGCGCCGGACGAGTGGTGTACCAGGACTTCACTCGTGTCACCAAGGCGATCCGCGATGGCGAGTTCTTCGAGAACCCGACCATCTGCGCCGCGGTCGATAAAGCCGTTGCCGCCGGCAAGGCCGTGCACTTCATGGGCCTGTTGTCGGACGGCGGCGTACACAGCCATCAGGATCACTTGGTCGCCATGGCCGAACTGGCGTTCAAGCGCGGCGCTGACAAAATCTATCTGCACGCCTTCCTCGACGGCCGCGACACACCGCCCAAAAGCGCGCAATCCTCCATCGAACTGCTGGACACCACCTTCGCCGCCCTGGGCAAGGGCCGCATCGCCAGCCTGGTGGGCCGCTACTTTGCCATGGACCGCGACAACCGTTGGGACCGTGTCGCCCAGGCCTACAACCTGATCGTCGATGGCCAGGCCGAATTCAGCGCCGCCACCGCCCAGGAAGGCCTGGAAGCGGCCTACGCCCGTGGCGAAAGCGATGAATTCGTCAAAGCCACCACCATCGGCGAGCCGGTGAAGGTCGAAGACGGCGACGCCATGGTGTTCATGAACTTCCGCGCCGACCGTGCCCGTGAACTGAGCCATGTGTTCGTCGATGAAGGCTTCAAGGACTTCGAGCGCGCACGCCAGCCGAAGGTCGAGTTCGTCATGCTCACCCAATACGCCGCCAACATCCCGGCCCCGTCGGCATTCGCCCCGGGCAGCCTGGAGAACGTGCTGGGCGACTACCTGGCCAAGAACGGCAAGACCCAACTGCGCATCGCCGAGACCGAGAAATACGCCCACGTGACGTTCTTCTTCTCCGGTGGCCGCGAAGAGCCGTTCCCCGGCGAAGAGCGCATCCTGATCCCGTCGCCAAAAGTCGCCACCTATGACCTGCAGCCGGAAATGAGCGCGCCGGAAGTCACCGACAAGATCGTCGATGCCATTGATAACCAGCGTTATGACGTGATCGTGGTCAACTACGCCAACGGCGACATGGTTGGCCACAGCGGCAACCTGGAAGCGGCGGTCAAGGCCGTGGAATGCCTGGATAAATGTGTTGGCCGCATCGTCGACGCGCTGGAAAAAGTCGGCGGCGAAGCGCTGATCACCGCCGACCATGGCAACTGCGAACAGATGTCCGACGAATCCACTGGTCAGGCTCACACAGCCCACACCACCGAGCCGGTACCGTTCATCTATGTCGGCAAACGTGACCTGAAAGTGCGTGTAGGTGGCGTGCTGGCGGATGTGGCGCCGACCATGCTCAAGCTGATGGGGTTGGAACAGCCGAAGGAGATGACCGGGACCTCGATCCTGGTCTGACATCCGCATAACTGCAAAACCATGTGGGAGCGGGCTTGCTCGCGAATGCGGTAGTTCAGTCAATATCTTCAGCGACTGACACACCGTATTCGCGGGCAAGCCCGCTCCCACATTGGTTTGCGGCGCTTTGAGAGATATCTTTTTGCCATACCAGCACCACTCGGCACCTATCTTGCCCACCAGCCCCAATTGGGCGTTTTTTTTGCAGCGCTTGGCGGGCATACTAGGCCGTCCTTTTCCCCTGGTGTCGCCCGCCTCTATGCTTCGCGCCTTGATCACCCTTGCTCTTGTCTGCCTGCTCCAACCGGCGTTTGCCGATGAGCGCGCACAAACCCAACAACAGTTGGACGCTACGCGTCAGGACATTACCGAGCTGAAAAAGCTGCTCGGCAAGCTCCAGGAAGAAAAATCCGGGGTGCAGAAAGACCTGCGCGGCACGGAAACCGAGATGGGCAAGCTGGAGAAGCAGGTCCAGGAGCTGCAAAAAGAACTAAAGAAGAGCGAGTCGGAACTGGAGCGACTCGACGCTGAGAAAAAAAAACTCCAGAGCGCACGCGTTGAACAGCAACGCCTGATCGCGATCCAGGCCCGTGCCGCGTACCAGAGCGGCCGCCAGGAGTACCTCAAGCTGCTGCTCAACCAGCAGAACCCGGAAAAATTCGCCCGTACCCTCACCTATTACGATTACCTGAGCCAGGCGCGCCTGGCGCAATTGAAGGGGTTTAACGAAACCCTGCGCCAATTGGCCAATGTCGAACAGGAAATCGCCGACCAGCAATCGCAGCTGCTCGACCAGAAAACCGCCCTCGACACCCAGCGCGACCAGCTCGATAAAGTACGCAAAGAACGCCAGCAGGCCCTGGCCAAGCTCAACAGCGACGTAAAAGCCCGCGACGCCAAGTTGCAGGCCCGCGAGCAAGACCAGGCCGACCTGGCCAAAGTCCTCAAGACCATCGAAGAAACCCTGGCCCGCCAGGCACGCGAGGCCGAAGAAGCGCGGCAAAAAGCGCTGATCGCCCAGCAGGAAGCGGAAAAAAAGCGTCAGCGTGAGGCCGAACTGGCTGCCACCAGCGACGCGCCGGCACCGCGCAAACCCGCGCGCGCCAGCCCCGGCCCGCTGGTTTCCAGCAGCGGCGAGTCGTTCGGCGGCCCTTTTGCTTCAGCGCGGGGCAAACTTCCATGGCCGGTTGATGGTCGACTATTGGCACGCTTTGGGGAAACCCGTGGCGATGACACCCGTGCCAAGTGGGATGGCGTGATGATCAGCGCCTCTGCCGGCAGCCAGGTCCACGCCGTGCATGGTGGGCGCGTGGTGTTCGCCGATTGGTTGCGGGGCGCCGGCTTGCTGGTGATTCTTGACCACGGTAATGGCTATTTGAGCCTTTACGGCCACAATCAGACATTACTCAAGTCGGCAGGTGATGTTGTAAAAGCCGGTGAATCCATCTCCACTGTCGGTAACAGTGGTGGCCAGGACACCCCGGCGCTGTACTTCGCTATTCGTCAGCAGGGCCGCCCGAGCGACCCTGCACAATGGTGCCGGTCCCAAGGATAGGGTCGCATCTACATTAGGAGTTCGTTCGACATGCTGCATTTGTCCCGCCTCACTTCGCTGGCCCTGACGATCGCTCTGGTGATCGGCGCGCCTCTGGCTTTTGCCGACCAGGCCGCACCGGCTGCACCTGCCATGGCCGCCACGACCAAGGCGCCGTTGCCGCTGGATGAGCTGCGCACCTTTGCCGAGGTCATGGACCGGATCAAGGCAGCGTATGTCGAACCCGTAGACGACAAGGCCCTGCTGGAAAATGCCATCAAGGGCATGCTCAGCAACCTCGACCCGCACTCCGCCTACCTGGGCCCGGAAGATTTCGCCGAGCTGCAGGAAAGCACCAGCGGTGAATTCGGCGGCCTGGGCATCGAAGTGGGCTCCGAAGACGGCCAGATCAAAGTGGTCTCGCCCATCGACGACACCCCGGCGTCCAAGGCCGGTATCCAGGCCGGTGACCTGATCGTGAAGATCAACGGCCAGCCGACCCGTGGCCAGACCATGACCGAAGCCGTCGACAAGATGCGCGGCAAGCTCGGCCAGAAGATCACCCTGACCCTGGTACGCGACGGCGGCAACCCGTTTGACGTGACCCTGGCCCGTGCGACCATCACGGTCAAGAGCGTGAAAAGCCAGCTGCTGGAGTCGGGCTACGGCTACATCCGTATCACCCAGTTCCAGGTCAAGACCGGCGACGAAGTGGCCAAGGCCCTGGCCAAGCTGCGCAAAGACAACGGCAAGAAGCTCAACGGCATCGTGCTTGACCTGCGCAACAACCCAGGCGGCGTGTTGCAGTCGGCGGTCGAGGTGGTCGACCACTTCGTCACCAAAGGCCTGATCGTCTACACCAAGGGCCGTATCGCCAACTCCGAGTTGCGCTTCTCGGCCACCGGCAATGACCTCAGCGAGAACGTACCGTTGGCGGTACTGATCAACGGTGGCAGCGCCTCGGCTTCGGAAATCGTCGCCGGCGCCCTGCAAGACCTCAAGCGCGGCGTGCTGATGGGCACCACCAGCTTCGGCAAAGGCTCGGTGCAGACCGTATTGCCGCTGAACAACGAGCGTGCACTGAAGATCACCACCGCGCTGTATTACACGCCCAACGGCCGCTCGATCCAGGCCCAGGGCATTGTGCCGGACATCGAAGTACGCCGCGCCAAGATCACCAACGAGATCGATGGCGAATACTACAAAGAGGCCGACCTGCAAGGTCACTTGGGCAATGGCAACGGCGGCGCCGACCAGCCAACCGGCAGCCGCGCCAAGGCCAAGCCGATGCCGCAGGACGATGACTACCAACTGGCCCAGGCGCTCAGCCTGCTCAAGGGCTTGAGCATCACCCGCAGCCGTTGATCATGCGCCTTGCCCTGATCATCGCTGTGCTGTGCAGCCTGGCAGGGGTCGCTCAAGCGGCCCCTGCCAGCGAACCGCATAAAGCCTACCTGACGCTGATCATCGACGACCTGGGGCAAAACCTGCCTCGGGATCGCCGCGTGCTCGCGCTACCCGGCCCGGTGACCACCGCCATCATGCCGGACACGCCCCACGCTGCCGAATTCGCCCGTGAGGCCCACAAGGCTGGCAAGATCGTGATCCTGCACATGCCCATGGACCCGGCCACCGGCCCATTCGCCTGGCACCCGGAGCTGTCCATCGAAGAACTGGGCAAGCGCCTGGACGCCGCGTTCGATGCCGTGCCCTACACCGCAGGCATCAACAACCACATGGGCAGCCGCATGACCGCACAACCGGCGGCGATGGCCTGGCTGATGGGTGAGTTGCAACGGCGCCACAAGCTCTTCGTCGACAGCCGCACCAGCGCGCAGACCGTTGCCGCCGCCGAGGCGCAGAAGATCGGCCTGGCGCATGTTTCGCGGGATGTGTTCCTTGATGACGAACGCACCGAGGCAGCGATCACCACGCAACTGCAAACCGCAATCAAGCTGGCGCACAAGCAGGGCTCGGCGGTGATGATCGGGCACCCTTACCCGCAGACCCTGGCGGTGCTGGAGCGCGAATTGCCCAAGCTCAAGGCCCAGGGCGTAGAGTGGATCAATATCAAGTTGATGATCAGCGTGCGCAGTAACCGGGCGATGGCTGGGCATGGCAAGAACGGCATCTACCGCTGACGCGTCCCCCTGTAGGAGCGAGCTCGCTCGCGAAAAACTTGAAGCCGCCGCGCGCCCCCTGGATACCCGCGTCATCGTTGACGTCCTTCGCGAGCAAGCTCGCTCCTACAGGTAGTTGGCCATGATCTGGTCGATACGGCCTTCTTCGCGCAACTGGTCCAACGCGGCCTGGAGCCTGGCCACCCATTCATCCGGCACGTCCTTGTTCAACGCCAGGTAAAGCTGCGCACTGTTGAAGCGCAATACCGTCTTGAGCCCGTTCACCCCCACCTGCCGCGCCAGGTAACGCCCAGCAGGATCGCCGGTGGCCCACAGGTCGATCTGGCCTTCCATGAGCTTTTGCGCATTGTCCTGGTCACGCAGGGCGACCATCGGCTTTAGTCCCTGCTTGTCGAGGCTTTCGGCAATGGCGTCGCCTTTGTAGGCGCCAATCTTGTAGCGGCGCGCCTGCTCCAGGCTTTGCAGCTCGATCTTGCTGTCGGCCTTGGCCAGCAGTACCCAATCGTCCGGGCCGATGGGGCCGACCCATTTGAACAGGGCTTCACGGTCTGGCAGACGCGCCATCACAAACACGCCGTAACCGGGTTTTTCCAGGGCGAGCTTGTAGATTCGTTCCCACGGGAAGCGCAGGGTCAGGTTGTAGGAAATGCCGGCACGCTGGAAGGTTTCGCGCATGATGTCTACGGCGATGCCTTCGATGTTCTCGTCCTTGGCGAAGTTCTTGCCGTTTTTTGCCATGTTGTAGGGCGGGAAATTTTCCGTCAGCAACACCAGGGAGGCGTCAGACGGTTGTTCGGCGTGTGCCGTAGCCACCATGAGCATGGAGGAACTGGCGAGGGCGAGCAGCAGGTGTTTGAACATGAAGGCTACCGGAATCCATGGCAAGCGCAGAGAGTGCCGCGAGCCTGCCATGGTGTCCAGCAGCGTTTAGCGCACGACGATACCGCGCGCCGCCATGTAGGCCTTGGCCTCGGGCACGGTGTATTCACCAAAGTGGAAAATACTCGCCGCCAGCACCGCGCTGGCATGGCCTTCGATAACACCGTCGGCCAAATGCTGCAGGTTGCCGACGCCACCGGAAGCGATCACCGGAATGCCCAGTGCATCGCTGATGGCGCGCGTCACGCCCAGGTCGAAGCCGTTTTTCATGCCGTCCTGGTCCATGCTGGTCAGCAGGATTTCCCCGGCGCCCAGGCCTTCCATCTTCATCGCCCCCTCCACCGCGTCCAGCCCGGTAGGTTTGCGCCCGCCGTGGGTGAAGATCTCCCAGCGTGGGGTTTCGCCCGGGCCGGACACCTTCTTGGCGTCGATGGCGACGACGATGCATTGCGAGCCGAAGTGCTGCGCGGCTTCACCGACGAACTCGGGGTTGAATACCGCGGCAGTATTGATCGAGACCTTGTCCGCGCCGGCATTGAGCAGGTTGCGGATGTCTTGCACGGTGCGCACGCCACCGCCCACGGTCAGCGGGATGAACACCTGGCTGGCCATACGCTCGACGGTGTGCAGCGTGGTGTCGCGGCCATCGACGCTGGCGGTGATGTCGAGAAAGGTAATCTCGTCGGCACCTTGCTCATCGTAGCGACGGGCAATTTCCACCGGGTCGCCGGCGTCACGGATGTTCTCGAACTTGACGCCCTTGACCACGCGACCGTTGTCGACGTCCAGGCAAGGGATGATGCGTTTGGCCAGCGCCATGGTCAGTCCTCAGCCGTTGTAGGCGTCGCAGTAAGCCTGAGCTTCGGCGACGTCCAGGGTGCCTTCATAGATCGCACGGCCGGTGATGGCGCCGATAATGCCGGGCGCCTTGGCGTCCAGCAGCGACTTGATGTCACCCAGGTTGTGAATGCCGCCGGAAGCGATCACCGGAATCTTGGTGGCCGCTGCCAGGGCTGCGGTGAAGGGTACGTTGCAGCCCTGCATCATGCCGTCTTTGGCGATGTCGGTATAAACGATGGCGGACACACCGTCGGCTTCGAACTGCTTGGCCAGGTCGATCACCTGTACGGTGCTGATCTCAGCCCAGCCATCGGTAGCGACGAAGCCATCTTTGGCATCCAGGCCTACGATCACTTTGCCCGGGAAAGCGCGGCAGGCTTCGGCGACGAAGGCTGGATCTTTCACGGCCTTGGTGCCGATGATCACGTAGCTCACGCCCGCCTTGACGTAGTGCTCGATGGTCTCCAGGGAGCGGATACCGCCGCCGATCTGGATCGGCAGGTTCGGGTAGCGCTTGGCGATGGCAGTGACCACCTCGCCATTGACCGGCTGGCCTTCGAAGGCGCCGTTCAGGTCCACCAGATGCAGACGACGGCAGCCCCCTTCTACCCATTTGGCAGCCATGCTCACCGGGTCATCGGAGAACACCGTGGAATCTTCCATGCGGCCTTGGCGGAGGCGGACACAAGCGCCGTCCTTGAGATCGATAGCGGGGATAATCAGCATCTGGCAAACCTTATTCGATATTCAGCAATGCTTGGGAAATCAGGGTTTCTCAAGCGACCACAAGTCGCTTTCGATGCTTTCGAACCTTTCTTTAAGGAGCGTCTGCGTGTCGAAAATCGCCCTGTTGTAATAATGCGGCGCCACTTCGGTGGTGAACAACTCAAGAATTTCGGCAACCTCGAACGAGCCCAGCTTGAGCTCGAAGCGGTCCTCCATGAAACGCTTGATCTTGTCGGTAGCCTCACGCTCCTGCTCGGGCGCGAGGTTCAAGATCGGCGGCTTCGGTTTCCTGGCCATTTACCAGCGACCATCCCACGCGGCGAAGTTCTGCAGCAATTGCAGGCCATGGGTATGGCTCTTCTCCGGGTGAAACTGCACGGCAAAGCGCGAACCATCGGCCAGCGCGGCGGCAAAATCGACGCCGTAATGCCCGCCACCCACCACCTGGCGCGGGTTACCGGCGGCGATGTAATAGCTGTGCACGAAGTAGAAACGCGCCATGTCCGGAATGTCGTGCCACAGCGGGTGGTCGACGGTGCGGCGCACCTCGTTCCAGCCCATGTGCGGGACTTTCAAATGCTCGCCATCTTCATGCAGGTCTTTGCCGAAGAACTTCCCCTGGCCCGGAAACAAACCGATGCAGTCGACACCGCCGTTCTCTTCACTGCTGTCGAGCAAGGCTTGCATGCCCACGCAGATACCGAGGAAGGGGCGGTCCTGGCTGACCTCGCGCACCAGGCTGTCAAAGCCCAGGCGGCGGATCTCGGCCATGCAATCGCGAATCGCGCCAACGCCGGGGAACACCACGCGGTCGGCTTCGCGAATCACGCTGGCATCGCTGGTGATCAGCACCTTGCCAGCACCTACATGCTCAAGGGCCTTGGCCACCGAGTGCAGGTTACCCATGCCGTAATCGATAACCGCGACCGTCTGCATTACAGGACGCCCTTGGTCGACGGCATTTGCCCGCCCATGCGCTCATCGACTTCGACGGCCATGCGCAGTGCGCGGCCGAAAGCCTTGAACACGGTTTCGATCTGGTGGTGAGTGTTGGTGCCGCGCAGGTTGTCGATGTGCAGGCTGACCAGTGCGTGGTTGACAAAGCCCTGGAAGAATTCCTGGAACAGGTCGACGTCAAAGCCACGGCCCACGTTCGCGCGGGTGTAGGGCACGTGCATCTGCAAACCCGGGCGACCGGAGAAGTCGATGACCACACGGGACAGCGCTTCATCCAATGGGACATAGGCATGGCCGTAGCGACGGATGCCTTTTTTGTCGCCGATGGCCTTGGCAAACGCCTGGCCGAGGGTGATGCCCACGTCTTCCACCATGTGGTGGTCGTCGATATGCAGGTCGCCTTTGCCGACGATATCCAGGTCGATCAGCCCGTGACGGGCGATCTGGTCCAGCATGTGCTCAAGAAAAGGTACACCGATATCAAATCGGGCCTTTCCGGTGCCATCCAGGTTGATCGAGGCTTTGATCTGGGTTTCCAGAGTGTCGCGCTCGACAGATGCCTTACGTTCGGCCATCACCAGCTCCGCAAAATCATTGGGCGAAAAAGGCAGCCATTATAGGGGCGCAGGCGCTAAACAGAAACAACGAAGGGGATAAGACTGATGGAGTGTCGGGGATAGACATGTGCATACAACTGTGGGAGCGGGCTTGCTCGCGAAGGCGGAGTGTCAGTCACTGAAGAGGTTGACTGTTATGCCGTCTTCGCGAGCAAGCCCGCTCCCACAAGGGTAATGCGGTGTTTAGTGGAACAGTACTGCGGTCTTCTGCAGAGTCACCCACACACCCCACGCCAACGGAATACCCACCACCAGCCACGCGGCAATCGCCAGCGGCTTGCTGGCGGCGGAGGCTTTCCACTCCAGCACGGTGGTGGCATCGGCACCTTTGTCATGACCCAGCGCCTGTTCGGCGGCAAGTTCTGCATCAGTCATGAAGTACTTATCGGCCACCGGGCGCACCAGCAGGTTGCAGATGAAGCCCAGCACCAGCAGGCCGGCGAGGATGTACAAGGTGATGTCGTAGGCCGCGGCGCGTTCAACGCCGATGCTCAACTGGTATTCACGCAGGTAGTTCACCAGCACCGGGCCCAACACGCCCGCAGCGGCCCAGGCGGTCAACAGGCGACCGTGGATCGCGCCGACCATCTGGGTACCGAACAGGTCAGCCAGGTAGGCCGGAACCGTGGCAAAACCACCACCGTACATCGACAGGATGATGCAGAACGCAGCCACGAACAGCGCCACGTTACCCAGGTGCCCCAGGTTCGGGATCAACGCATAGAGGGCAAAGCCCAGTGCGAAGAACACAAAATAGGTGTTTTTACGCCCCAGGTAGTCGGAGAACGACGCCCAGAAGAACCGGCCACCGATGTTGAACAGGCTCAACAGGCCGGTAAAACCAGCGGCAATGGCTGCAATGGAGGCCAACTGGCCCGCATCCAATTGACCAAATGGCACATCGACACCCAGGAGTTTGCCGCCAAACACTTCCTGCAGCAGCGGCGAAGCCATGCCCAGGATGCCGATGCCGGCCGACACGTTCAGGCACAGCACCAGCCATACCAGGCGGAACTGCGGGGTTTTCCACGCAACATTCACATGTACATGACGGTGAGTGATCATCGCATTGCTGGCTTTCTTCACTGGCGCGGTCCAGCCCTCAGGCTTCCAGCCGGTTGGCGGAACGCGGTACAGCAATGCACCACCGATCATGAACACGAAGTAAATCGCCGCCATGACCACAAAGCTCTGCCATACACCTACGCTGGTCGGCGAAGAGAAATGGCCCATCAGTGCCGCAGCCAGAGGCGCACCCACCATCGCGCCGCCGCCGAAGCCCATGATCGCCATACCGGTTGCCATGCCGCGCTTGTCCGGGAACCACTTGATCAAGGTCGAAACGGGCGAGATATAGCCCAGGCCCAGGCCAATACCGCCAATGACCCCGGAGCCGATCCACATCAGCCAGATCTGGTGGGTATAGATACCCAGGGCCGAGATCAGCAGGCCACCACACCAGCACAGTGCCGAGACAACCCCGGCCTTGCGTGGCCCGGCGTGTTCCAGCCAGCCACCCCAGATCGCTGCGGAGCAGCCCAGGAAGATGAAGAACAGGGTGTAGATCCAGCCCAGCATGGAGATGGGCCAGTCACATTGGGACGAGAAGACTTGGGCGATAAAGCTCATGTCCGGCGCGCAGGCCACCGGCGCGGTGATGCCCAGCGCCTTGGACAATGGCAGCCAGAACACCGAGAAGCCGTAGGCCATGCCGATGCACAGGTGGATGGCCAGGGCGGCCGGTGGAACCAGCCAGCGGTTGAAGCCCGGCTTGGCGATGATGCGTTCCTTGGACAGGAACGCAGGCTGTGCGGCGGCAGTGCCGGCCACAGTGCTAGTGCTCATTGGTGTTTCCCCCAGTTATTGGTATGCGTCCGTCAGGCGCTCTCTCCCTCGGCCTTGCACGCAAAGCGTGGCCGTTTTGTTGAGTGAAGCTCCCTTTTAGGCGCGACGTTAAGTCGCAGAAGGCGGACGAACGTGCAGAGATTAGCACCAGTGGATGACAGAAAAATCAAACTGCCACTACCTTTTTTGGATTATCTGTACTTTTCTGACGTCAAAATCCTATTTCCGCACCCATGGATACAATGTAACGATCCGTGAACTGACGCGGGCCGTCGGGCGTTATACTCTGCGGCTACATTTTGAAATCGACATACAAGGACTCGCCCATGAAAGCGTTCGGCAAAATCCTGGGTCTGGTACTTCTCGGGCTGTTGCTGATCATTGTGGCGCTCGGCTTTGCCCTGACCCACCTTTTCGATCCCAACGACTACAAAGAAGAAATTCGCCAGATAGCCCGCGACAAGGCCCACATCGAGCTGACGCTCAATGGCGATATCGGCTGGAGCCTGTTCCCCTGGCTGGGCCTGGAGCTTCACGAAGCCAGCGTCGCGACCCTGACCGCACCGACTCAACCGTTTGCCGACTTGCAGATGCTTGGCCTGTCGGTACGCGTACTGCCGCTGCTGCGCCGCGAAGTGCAGATGAGCGATGTGCGTGTCGAAGGCCTGAACCTGCGCCTGAACCGCGATAAGCAGGGCCATGGCAACTGGGAAGACATCGGCAAGAACCTGCCCGACGAAACCACAGGCACCCCCGCTCCCGCGCCGGTCGAACCCGTGGCTGAAACCAAGCCGGAAAAGCCACCGCAGCCGATCCGCCTGGATATCGACAGCCTGACCATCAACAACGCCCGCGTCGAATACACCGATGAACAGACCGGCAAGCAGCTGAGTGCCGAAAGCATCCAGCTGAGTGCCGGCGCCATCCACGAAGGCGCCAGCATCCCGCTGAAACTCACGGCGTTCCTGGGCAGCAACCAGCCGCTGATGCGGGTCAAGACTGAGCTGAACGGCAACTTGCGCATCCAGCGTGCGCTCAAGCGTTATCAGTTCGAAGACATGCGCTTTAGTGGCGAGGCCACCGGTGAGCCGTTGCAAGGCAAGACGGTGAGCTTCTCCACCCAGGGCCAACTGCTGGTGGACCTGGCGGCCAACGTCGCCGAATGGAGCAACCTGAAACTGGCGGCCAACCAACTGCGCGCCTTGGGCGAACTGAAGGCCAATGACCTGGACAAAACCCCACAGATCAGCGGCGCCCTGTCGGTTGCCCAGTTTGACCTGGCCAAGTTTCTTGAGAGCATCGGGCACCCACTGCCTGCCATGGCCCCAGGCAGCCTGAGCAAGGTCGAGCTGGTGAGCCGCCTCAAGGGCACGCCCACGAGCGTTGCCCTGGAAGACTTGAACCTGAAGCTCGATGGCAGCACCTTCACCGGCCGCGTCGCCGTGGATGATTTCGCCAAGCAGTCCCTGCGTGTGCAGCTCAAGGGCGATACCTTCAATGCCGACAATTACCTGCCGGCCAAATCCGAAGCCGCCAAAGGTGCAACCGCTGCACGCCAGGCCGAAGTACAGAGCAGCGAAGCCGGCGCCATGGCGGCAGGCGGCAACACGCCATTGCCGGAGGCGCCGACCAAAGGTGCCTGGAGCAATGACAAACTGCTGCCGCTGACCCGCCTGCGCAGCCTGGACGTGAATGCAGACCTGGCCTTTGGCGAGTTGACCCTGAGCCAGCTGCCCATTCAGAACGCGGTGCTTAAAGCCTCCGGCATTGACGGGCAACTCAAGCTCGACACCCTTAGCGGCGGTCTCTACAACGGCACGTTCCAGGCCAACGGCACACTCGACGTGCGCCAGGACACGCCAGTGCTGGCCCTGCAAAGCCACATCAAGCAGGTGCCCGTTGAGCGCATCCTGCAGGCCCAAGGGAAAAACCCGCCGGTCAAAGGCCAGCTCACCCTCGACAGTAACCTCACCGGCCGCGGCAACAGCCAGAAGGCCCTGATCGACAGCCTCAACGGTACCGCCAGCCTCTTGATCAACAACGGCGTGTTGCTCAATGCCAACATCGAACAGCAACTGTGTACCGGCATCGCCCTGCTCAACCGCAAGACCCTGAGCACCACACCAGGCGGCAAGGACACACCGTTCCAGGAACTGCGCGGCAACCTCACGTTCCGTAACGGCGTGGCCAGTAACCCCGACCTGAAAGTGCGCATCCCTGGCCTGACGCTCAACGGCAACGGTGATGTGGATTTACGTGTGCTGGGCATGGACTATCGCGTGGGCATCATCGTCGAAGGCGACAAGCGCGAGGTGCCGGACCCGGCCTGCCAGGTCGGCGCCAACTTCCAGGGCATTGAGGTACCGCTGCGCTGCCGTGGCCCGCTTGAGCTGGGCGCCAAGGCCTGCCGCCTGGACAAGGACGGCCTGGGCCAGGTCGCCCTCAAGGCGGCCGGCAATCGCTTCAACGAGAAGCTGGAAGAAAAGCTCGACAAGGTTAACCCCAAGCTCAAAGACGCATTGAAAGGCCTGTTCAACCGATGAGAAACGAGCAGTTTTCACAAGCGGTACTGGACTGGTACGACCGCCATGGCCGCCACGACCTGCCCTGGCAACAGGGCATCACCCCTTACCGGGTGTGGGTGTCGGAGATCATGCTGCAACAGACCCAGGTCAGCACCGTGCTCAACTACTTCGACCGCTTCATGGCCTCCCTGCCAACCGTCGAAGCCTTGGCCGCCGCGCCGGAAGATGAAGTGCTGCACCTGTGGACGGGCCTGGGCTACTACACCCGGGCGCGCAACCTGCAGAAGACCGCCAAGATCGTGGTGGCCGAACACGGCGGCGAATTCCCCCGCGACGTGGAAAAGCTCACCGAGCTGCCGGGCATCGGCCTGTCCACCGCTGGCGCGATTGCCAGCCTGAGCATGGGCCTGCGCGCGCCGATCCTCGACGGCAACGTCAAACGCGTGCTGGCGCGCTTTACCGCCCAAGAGGGCTACCCGGGCGAACCCAAGGTGGCCAAGCAGTTGTGGGCCACCGCAGAGCGCTTCACGCCCTTTGAGCGCGTCAACGCCTACACCCAGGCCATGATGGACATGGGCGCCACCCTGTGCACCCGCAGCAAACCCAGTTGCCTGCTGTGCCCGCTGGAAAAAGGCTGCGAAGCCCACATGCTCGGCCTGGAAACACGCTACCCGATCCCCAAGCCGCGCAAGACCATCCCGCAAAAGCGCACGCTGATGCCGATGCTGGCCAACGCCGAGGGCGCGATCCTGCTTTACCGTCGCCCGTCTACGGGCTTGTGGGGCGGCTTGTGGAGCTTGCCGGAGCTGGACGACCTGCAAGACCTGGATCACCTCGCCAACCAGCACGCGCTGGCGCTGGGCAAGCATCAGGAACTGCCAGGGCTGGTCCACACCTTCAGCCACTTCCAGCTGGCCATCGAACCCTGGCTGGTCCAGGTCGAGGAAACCGCCCATCACGTGGCCGAGGCCGACTGGCTCTGGTATAACCTCGCCACCCCGCCGCGCCTGGGCCTTGCTGCCCCGGTGAAAAAACTGCTGAAGCGCGCGGCCGACGTATTGAACGCAGGAGTTTCGTCATGACCCGCACCATCATGTGCCGCAAGTACAAAGAAGAACTGCCAGCCCTGGAACGTGCCCCTTTTCCGGGTGCCAAAGGCCAGGACATCTACGATAACGTCTCCGCCCAGGCCTGGGCCGACTGGCAAAAACACCAGACCCTGCTCATCAACGAAAAACGCCTGAACATGATGAACGCCGAAGACCGCAAATACCTGCAGGGTGAAATGGACAAGTTCTTTTCCGGCGAAGATTACGCCAAGGCCGGAGGCTACGTGCCGCCTGCTCAATAATTGATCAAAAATCGGGGTTGGCACGTAAGCGACGGTAATAATTAAATATTTTTTGAAAACTTGCTTGACGACCCCCTGAAAAACCCGTTTAATGCGCCCCGTTGCCCAGATAGCTCAGTCGGTAGAGCAGGGGATTGAAAATCCCCGTGTCGGCGGTTCGATTCCGTCTCTGGGCACCAAAATACCGAAAAACCCCAAGGAAGCAGTTCCTTGGGTTTTTTTATTGCCTGCGATTCAACCGGCTTCAGGTCCCGCAGCCGAAACTATCTGCGCGGGCCTGATTTAAATGGCCAGGCTCAAAGCGCCCTCAGACCAACTGAGTCGTCGGCGACGCCAGCTCCCCTCGCACGGGTACCCCAAGCACGCTTGCGTTCCCCTGAGCAGCCTTCAGGCCGTAGCGTCTACTCTGCCTGGTGCTCGCCGAAGCGGAGGCCGTGCGACCTCTTCGAGTGACAGACCGACGACGAGGTGCGCCGCACGCTAGGGTGAAAAAGGTGTAAACCTATTTCAGGACTAGACACTAAGCAAAAAATAAATCTGTCCCCTTTTTTGAAGACCTGCTCCGCCTGGAAGATTTGACGCTGAATTTAAACCACTAGTAGCTAGATCATCTACCTTTCCGGCAGCGCCACCAGTTGCTTTTGTACCGAGTAGTGAATATTAATCAATCGACTCGATCTGGAAAACCAAAGTAGAAAAGTCGACTACCTCAGTACCGCCACTACACTCGAATTTTGTTATGCAACCCTCCTCACTTATTACAATTCCTGCGTTCCCAACCCAAGCCTGCACGATATCGTTCACACGCCATACATTCCAGACCTTTAGTTCGCAAGCTTTTTTGGACACCACCGTAAAAAAACTGACTCCGGGCTAGTATCAGACCATAAAATTATTTCAGAGTGACGCTGGTTATTTACTTCTAGCTCGCCCTTTACCACTTTTAAACGCAGTCCAGACACCAGCTGTTTAGATGATTTCAACCTTCGAGCCAAGAATCTGCTTCGGCCTGCCCTAATCTTTTTTTGAAAAATCGGGTGCGCAAGCCCCTCAGCAACTTCAATAGGAGCCCCTCGAGTCCGCTGAAAAATTGAAGACAGTGTTTCCGTCATTTATCAATATCCTGGCTTTCGGTAAGGATCGACAGCGGCGTGATCTTGCGGCCAACGAGGAACAAAGTCTTTCCCTCCATCCCGAGCAGGAATGGGTTCGTGACTCAACTCCATAGACTCAACTCCACCTTTATCCGCATTATATCGCTGCGGTGCGAGCCCTTTACTCATTCGATCAAGAAAAAAGGGGACAGATTTATTTTTCATAGCCTAGCAAATGGAAAAAAATAAATCTGCCCCCTTTTTCCCATCACCTATCCTGCGTCAATATTTTTATAAACCTATCAAATGCCTGAAAAACAGATTCCCCCTCTTCTGGAGAGAGCAACATATTCATAACCTGATCTTCAAGAGCTAAGTCATATATATCCATACCCACCCAACCTTTAGACCAAAACTCGACAGTTCCTAACTTGTTAAAACCTTCCAGCTCTATCCTTTCAAGGTCACCAAAATCTCCATCAGCAAATGATGAGTACTCTAGAGAAAACCCCGTCAAAAGTGGTTTTACGTTTTCATCAAACCAGGAGCTACCCATGAGACCTCTCAGTTCTTATCTAGAATTTCAATGTTCTTGATCGCTGGGAGATGCTCGCCGCCCTTCTTATTAAGCAAGAACTGCTGAGACTTACCTGCATCAGGGCCAATCATTTTAAACCAACCATCTTTCCCGCCTTGCAGCAAGCTGTTAGCTGGAACATCAAACTCAACATAGACAGAGCCTTTGGGTGCAGCTCCTTTAAAGTCGGCGATGCCATTAGTCGAAATAAAGACCAAAAAAGGGGACAGATTTATTTTTCATAGCCTAGCAAATGGAAAAAAAATAAATCCGTCCCCTTTTTCCCCGGCGCGAGGCCGGTGTAGGGGGTATTCAAATCGAAGTCTCACTCTTGATTAAGAAGAAATCTTCCCGAAATAAGCTCTTAAGCTCAGCGCGACGCTTTGAAAATAACGAAAAATCACTCGCCACATCCTGAAGGTTCTTTGTAACTTTCACCAGATACCCATTACTTAACTTTTCAACGGGAAAGCCTGACGCCGCGATCCGGTCAGCATCCACACTCTCGGCAAACTCATCTCCGTAGAACATTGCCCAGCCAATGTTTGGAACGTCTGGTTTCAACGCCGAGTTGAATGACCCAATCTGAAAACTGCTATTTTTCTCATGAGAACCGAGCTCAGGCTCACTAAAGAGATGAAGCATCCCAAGCTGAGGAGGAAAGACTCCGCACCATGCTTTGAAGAGCGAATACCAATCAACCTTCTCGCTACATGCCGAACGGAAGCTGACGGCACCTGGAACCAGCTGCCCCCTGGCGTTCCGCGCCGTATGAACAACACTCCCAGAGCATTTAATTGTCTTTTTTCTCCGCCAAGCGAAGTCTTGGTAGAAATCTGACAAAGCTCCATTGACTCGTATACATGCCTTTGATGCCCAGACACCCTCACTCGCAGCCTTTCCCATGAAAGGCTCTATGAACTTATCTACATTCTGCGACACTTGTTCTGGGACAAGTAAGTCTCCACCCAGGCTTAGAGAGTCAATAAATTTTTCACCAACGCCCCAACCAATCGTTTCAGCCCTTGTTCTAATCGCAATCTGTATATATGGCTTCATATATTATCAAAACTTCGTCAAGTCGCCCGTAGCGGGATTATATCTAAAAACATCACCGCCAGTACTTCTCACCTGGCGCATGAGTTCCCCAGTAAAAAAGGGGACAGATTTATTTTTCATAGCCTAGCAAATGGAAAAAAAATAAATCTGTCCCCTTTTTCCACGGGTACCCCCAGCACGCTTGCGTTCCCCTGAGCAGCCTTCAGGCCGTAGCGTCTACTCTGCCTGGTGCTCGCCGAAGCGGAGGCCGTGCGACCTCTTCGAGTGACAGAGCGACGACGAGGTGCGCCGCACGCTAGGGTGAAATAGGTGTAAACCTATTTCAGGACTAGACATTAAGCAAAAAATAAATCTGTCCCCTTTTTTGCTGTCCCCTTTTTTAATAAAAGGGGTGCAACTTAACTGCAGAAAGGATGCAAATAGGGTGCAAGAAGGCGGCGCGAGGCCGGTGTCGAGATTGTCAGATCAAGTTGAAGCTTTTCTACAGTTCAAAGCAGCCAGCTCATCTTTCAACCATTGCTCATGCTCATGAACAACGTGATCATAGTTCGATGCAGAGTGGTATTGATGCTGCGGCAAAGTCACCCCACCAGGAATCATCGACAGTGGAGCATCAGCCGGCCACTCCCAACTTGACCAAAACTCAGACAATTTTATCAACCCATAGAGCGGGTCCGAGTCTAGGTTTGTTAGCAGTTCTTCCAATGCAACCGCTCGCCATATTCTCCTGGCTCGTTGCATATCCGCATTTTGAAACTCGCTCATTTTTTGCAACTGCGGGCATAGCTCAGATACAGGCAGATCACTATCGTTAGCCAAGCTAACAATCACGTCGAGCAAGGGATTATTCCCTGTCACCTTTTCAAGTTCGGCGTTTGCAAAATTTTCTACACAAGACGTTGGCAATCGCTCCAAAAGGCTAGGAATACCACAGACGCCCTGAAGCAAAACGGCCCAGTCAGTCAAGCCATGCTTGGCAATTCGTTCAAAGACTTCTTGAATCATGGTTTCACCGGTATACCGTTAACAGTTCCATTTGGTACAAACATTCTGTGTGTTACACCGCCCAACTTCGGATCTACAATCCATTCAAACCTACCCGACACACCATTGTAGCTACCTGATGCTTGGTAAAGCGACGAGCCGTTGTTGAGAGGAAATTTAGTCGCGCTGTTTGCATAGTTATCAACAATATCGGGAAAACCATGCGCAACCGGAGTCGATGGGAACTCTTGGATGGCGTAAGGACCATTGGGTTTCTCTAGCTCTGAGTACACAGGTATTGGTTTTCCATCAGCCCCAACAACTTGTTTGTTCGGAAGTTGGTCTACTTTATTTCCGCTACCTTGACCCTTCGTACCATTCCCAATACGCGCTTCGACTAGAACATCATTTGATAGCGCTGCTCCTCCTTTTGCACCAACCACAGTACTGGGTTTCGCCCCAGGAATCCCTAATCCCGCAACCCCAAGCGCCCCAAACAGCAAATTACCCGCTGCGTTCCAACCATCACCATTGATAGCCTGGTTCGCACCGTGACCTGCTTGAAACACACCATTAGCTGCTGCTGCGATTCGAACACTAGCGCCTAACGGCCCCGAAAGTCCATAAATAGCAGGATTTCCGATATTCGCAAGGCCTTGCTGCTCGTTATTTTCGCGCAGAACCCCCTTGGCATCCTTGTAAGTCAGCTCGTTAGTGCTCTTATCTCTACTCCAAGTTAATTGCTCTGCCCAGCCAAGCTCAGCTCTCGCAGCATCAGCGTAGGCATTTTTTGCGTCTGTGGTACCGGCATAAGAAAACTCAGATGTGGCTGCCGGCCCATTTTTAAGCAAGCTCGTCAAGTCAGCGCGCGCCTGCGTCTCTCCCTTTGACGCAATTTGCTCGTAGGTGTAGACCTGCAGGTAGGCGGTTAACTCAGATATGTCAGCTTTGGATAAAGATCCAGGATCCTTCTTGTAAGCCGCCAATAGGTTATCGCTGCGCTGATCCGCTCCTTCAAGCGCTACAAGTTTTTTTGCCGCCCCAATACTTCGATCCTTCTCAAATGCTTCGCGCGCCTTATCCCGCTCAGGCGCGGAGTGGTCTCCTAAAAAGTTGTACTGCGTCGAGTTCTGTGCAATCCATTTCCCTTTCTCCAATTTGCTCGCATCGACATCTTTTTGCGCTGCCGCAGCCATTACGCCGACAATTTGAGAGCTCATAGTCAGTAAGCGTTCGTCGCCCTTAACCAATTGGCTAAGGTCTGCAACCAAGGCTTCGTTAGCCCCAGCTGCTAACGCACCCGTTTTGAAATCACCTCCTGTCGCTTCGGCCAATAGCCCACCGACCATGGCATGAATAGCAACCTTCGGCACAGAACCATCGGCAAATACACCCTTGGTGTAATCACCCACAGCATTGAAGCTGGCGGCGGCCAAGGTGTTGAACAGTGCGGTCTTCAGCGCATCACTCGCGCTCCCTCCCTGCCCAAGGGCTTTGCTTAGCAACATGGAGGTGCCACTTTGCAACGTTTGATTCGCTGCAAATTGCCCTACGCCGCTCACGGTATATAACTTCGGCCCGATAACTTTCCCGGTGACAGTATCCGTATGAGTTCCAGTCCACCCATCAAAATAAGCGGCGGTCAGGCCTGCAGTAACACCAGCAATCACATACCCCTTCATCGCATCCGAAGAAGTTACATCCTTGAGCACTGTGCCCAAATTGCCACGATTGTTAACCACACTGACCGTAGCGTTAGTCGCCGCTCCCGCTGCCACTGCCCCAGCTCCAGCGGCCACCCCAACGCCCGCCCCTGCGCTTGCAGCCGCACCCGCAGCCAACGGCCCAACCACCGCCGCCATCACAATCGCAATAATAATCTGCGACGCAGGCCCCAACCCCGAGTTGCTGTACTTGAAGCTGTCGTGAATCTCCTTGACCTGCCTCCAGTCCACATCCCCGCGAGCCTCTGCATCCTTGATCCAGGCCAGTTGCGGATCGGCCTTGACCATCGCCTCAATCGATTGGCTGACGGTCTGTTGATTGACCTGATTGACGTCGATCTTCAGGCCTTCCACCGCCTTGATCGCGATATTGCCCTCGGCAACCATCTGGGTCTGGCGCAGTGTTTCGTCGGTGTTGCCTTTGCCTTTGGAGGACACCCAGAAGGCATTGTTATTACTCTTCTCGTGACTCTCCTGATGCAGATCCTTCACCGCCTCAAACGTAACCGCACCGCCACTGACAATCGCAATATCCCCACCACTGTAGAGCTTCGCCGCCTGATACTTCTGATCCCCAGCACTCTCCAGCGTCAGGTCTCCACCCGTCTTGACCTCACTCCCGACATTCTTCACATCGGTCACTTCATCACGCTGGGTCTTCTTGCTGCCCCAACTGCCCTTCTTGCTCATGTCGTACAGCGAGTAGTGGCTGTCTTGCGCCGCCAGCATTTGCAGTTCGTTATCCGCATGCACATAGGCTTCATTGCCCGCGCTGATTTTGCTGGCAACCAAAGTCAGGTCAGTGCCAGCGATGGCGATCAGGTCGCCGCCGGCTTTGAGTTCGGCGATTTGTTGGGTGACGTCGTCCAGTTGGGTGGTGGTTTTGGTGCCGCCTTTTTTGCCTTTGGAGTAATCGTGCTGTTCGTTGGCAGCCGACGACAGGGTCAGGTTTTCGCCGGCTTTGACGCTGAGGTCTTTGGCGGCGCTGACGGTGCTGGCGACCACGGCGATGTCGCGACGGGCGTCGATGGCGAGGTTGCCGCCCACGTCCACAGCGGAGGTGTGTTGCAGGATGGTTTGCTCGGTGCCGCTGATGCGGCGGCGTTGGTAGGCGTAGTCGTCCTGTTCGGTCTGGCTGGCGATCAGCACGTCACGTCCTGCGGTCACGCTGGCGTTGCCGCCGGCTTTCAGGTTGCTGCCGAGGTTGAGCACATCGCGGCCGGCGTTCAGCTTGAGCGTGTCGGTGGCTTCGAAGCGTGAGGCTTCGCTGGCCACGTCGTTGCGCAGTTGATAGCCCTGGCCTTCCTGTTTGAAGGTGGTGACGGTGCGTTCGTTGAGGATGTCGCCGGTCACGGCGGTGGCGCTGATGTCGCGGCCATTGACGATGCCGCCGCGGGGGTTGCGGATCGAGTCGGTGGCGAGCATTTCCAGGCGGTTGCCGGCTTGCATCGGGCCGCTGTTGTCGATGTTGCCGGCCACCATGCTCAGGTTGTTGGTGGCGCGCAGGGTGCCGCTGTTGTGCAGGTCGCCGCCGGTGATCAGGCTCACGTCCTGGCCCTGGATCAGCGCGCCGTTGGGGGCTAGGCGGTTGTTGGCCTGGGCCAGGTAGAGCACAGGGGTCAGGACTTTTTCGCCGTTGACCTCGGTTTCTTCCATCCACACGATGTCGTGGGTCAGCGCCGCCACTTGCTCGGCAGTCAGCGACACGCCCAGTTGCAGGTTGACCGAGTCCTTGTAGGCGATGGCGTTGTCCATCAGGTAGCGGAACAGCGCGTCATCGCTGGCGAGGCCGTCGATGTAGCGTTGGCCGGTGCGGGCCATCACGGCTTCGCGGATCAGGCGTTGCTCGTACAGGCCGTCGCCCAGGCGCTTCCAGCTGGCATCGGGGTTGTAGCCGAGTTTGCCGAGCAGGTAGTCGGAGCTCATGAACTGCTTGAGGTCGGTGAGCGCCGGGTTGGTTTCGATCAGGTATTTGTGGCTGTTGTCTACCGGGGTAATGTCCGGCATCCCTTGCACGTGGGTGATCGAGGGTGCGCGGCTGTCCAAAGCCAGTGGGCCTTGGCCATTGATTGCGCCGCTGACGGGCTGGCCGTCGAGGCTGAAACCGCGCTCTTGCACGGCGCTGTAGTCGAGGGTTTTCTCGCGGTCGGCGGCGGTGATGACACGCCCGCCTACGCTGAAGTCACCGGTGGCGGTATTCGCTTTACCCGCTGCGCCGGCCTTCGCGGCCTGGCCGCTGAGGCGGAACAGGCCATTCTGGCTGGTCGGCAAACTGAAGCCGGGTAAGGTCACCGGGTTGACTTGGCGTTGGGCCAGGTCTGGCGGTAGCTGCGCGGTGATCGCCGGCTTGACCGTGGAGGCAAATACATCCGAGTTGGTGTTGCGGTTGGCCGCCGGGGTGTCGATGTTGGTAGCGTTCGGGCGGATGACGCTGTTGTTGATTTCTTTGGTTGCGTTAACGGTGACCGAGCCGGCCGCCTGGATCACCGCTTGGGCGATCACGCTGCCCGAGGTGGGCACGGTGTAGTCGATATCGGAGGTGAAGAAGGTGTCCGAAAACCTCGTCTTCTGAATGAACTGGTCATACGTGTACTGACCCGGCTTGTAGTCACTTGAGTTGGGATCGTTGCTACGGTTGAACAGCCCGATTTCGCTCATCAGCAACAAGTAAGCCGAGCGGTTGCCCGTGTAGTAGTGATAACCGACAGTGCGTTGCTCCCCCCCGGCAGCACCGGTGTTGTTCAGCACATCGGTGTTGATCAGGATGTTTTTTGCCGCCGATATAGAGCTGTAGAGGTTATCGACGGTCTTACTGCCCACCGTCAGGTCGCCACCCGTGTTGATGTAGGCAGAGGGGCTAGTGCCCTTGATGACATCTTCATATTTCTCGAAGCCGCCAAAGACCAGTTCACAACCTTTGCCATCGCAAAGGTCATTCCAGTAAACCGAGAGCTGGCCCGATGTCAGCTGCTTTTCGGTCGTGAACTGGTCACGACGGTTACTCAGGGTATCGGCCAGCAAGCGCATGTTGCCGTCGCTTTCCAGGGTACCGGAGACGTTTTCGATCAGTTCACTGCGCCCGTTGACATCGTCGCGGGCGATGTCGAGGCCGCCCAGGCTGTAGACATCACCAAAGCGGTTGCTGAAGTCGTTGACCCGCAGGGTCATGTCCTTGCCGCTGAACAGCAGGCCTTTTTCGTTGAGCAGATGCGTGGCGTTAAGGCGAACATTCTCGGAGCCGCCCAGGGTGCCGTAGTTGTTCAGTGTTGCAGCATCGACAGTCAGGTCACCCAGCGACGTCAGGCGGCCACGGTTGTTCAGGACGTTGTTGCTGGTGACCTGGGTGGCTGCGCCACCGGTAATACGAGCGCTTTCGCCCAGGTCCATGTTGGCGGCGGATAGGCTCATGTCGCCCAGGCTGCTGATTCGGCCATCGCCGCTATAGGTGCCGGTCAGGGTCAGCTTGAGGGTGCCGTCACTGGCCAGCAGGCCGTCGTTGGTCCAGGTGTCGCCGGTGCCGGTGAGGCTTTGTGCGCCGAGCAATTGGCCGCTGGCGGTCTGGGTGAACTGGCCGATGTCGAGGTTCAGGCGCCCGGCCTGGATCACGCTGCTGTTGGTCCAGCTTGCCGCCTTGATGTCCAGTTGGCCGTTGGTGACGAAGCTGCCGCCAGCGCGGGTGACCTGGTCGGACGTCAGGTCAAACGTGCCAGTGCCGGTATGCACGATGCGCCCGCCGTTGTTATCCAGGCTGCCAGCTTGCAAGTTTAGGGTTTCGTTGGCGCTTTCCAGCACACCTAAGCGGTTATCGAATAAACCGATGGTGTGGATAGCCGTGGTGCCCACACCGCCCATGGCGCGCAGGTTGCCGCTGGCGTTGTTGATGGCCTGTGCGACGAGGCTCAGGGTGCCGTCGCTTTCAATCAGGCCATAGCTGTTGCTCAGGGCCCCCGTCAGGCCGAAATCAATTGTGCGCGCGCCGACCTTGCCGCCGTCGCCGACCGCCGTGCCTTGGTTGTCGAAGTCCTCGGCCGTGACCTTGAGCAAGGTGTCGGCATACACACCGCCTCCCTGGTTATTCAAGGTGCTGGTGACGATGCGGTTTTCACCGCCCAGCGCCGACAGATGCCCAAGTTGGTTGAGCAACCCGCCCTTGGCCTGGATATCCAGCGACTGCGCCTGGGTGATGCCGCTGCCGTTATCGAACAGGCCGGTGACCAGTTTGATCCAGCCGGTGCTGCTGTTGAGGATGCCGCCTGCGGTGTTGGCCACGCTGGCCGTTTCCAGGTCCAGGTTGCCACTGAGACTGTCGACCCGACCTCCCTGGTTATTCAAGGTGCTGGTGAGGCGTATGCGGTTTTCGGTCTGGCTTTGCAGCGTGCCCTTTTGGTTGTTGAGCGCTTGAGCGGCAAGATCCAGCTTGCCCTTTTGGCTGTAAATCAAGCCGTCTTGCTGGTTGTGGATGTCACCGGCCAACACCTTGATCAGCAGGTCTTTCTGGCTGGCGAGCGTGCCTTTGGCGCTGTTGTCCAGGTCGCCGTTGGCAAGGGTCAGGTCGAGTCGATCCTGGCTGACCAGTTGGCCGCCACGGTTGTCCAGGCTGGCAGCGTTCAGCAACAGTGCTGCGCCACTGGCCAGGCGGGCGTTGTTGGCGTTGATCAGCGCACCACTGAGGGTGCCGTCCAGGGTGCTCTGGCTGATCAGTTGCCCACCACTGTTGTCCAGGCTTTGGCCGACCAGAGAGATGTTGGCCGCGCTGACCTGGCCGCCACGGTTGAGGATTTCACTCTGGGCGTTGTTGAAGTCCAGGTGTTGACCAGCAGAAATCAAACCGTTGTTGCCGTTGTCCAGGCGGCCGGCAATGTCGAGGCTGACATCGGCCTGGCCCGAGATGATCCCTTGGTCATTGTTCAAGCTGGCCGCGCTGAGGGTTTGCGTGCCCTGGCTGACCAGGGCGCCCGCTGCGTGGTTATCCAGTGCGCCAGTGAGCAGGGTTTGCAAGGTGCCGCTCTTGCTCGACAACGTGCCTTCGGCGCTGTTGTCCAGGCTGCCGCCCACGACCGTCAGGCCATTCCAGCCAGAGATCAAACCCTTGTCGGCGTTGACCACTGTATCCGCTTCAAGACGCAATTGATCGGCACTGAGGATGACCCCACGATCACCGTTATCGATGCGCTTGGCGGCGACGGTGAACGCCGTCTGGCTGGAGATTTCGCCTTGTTCACGGTTGGTCAGGTTGGCCAGGCGCGCGAAAGTCAGCGGGCCTTTGGCGCTGATCAAGCCTGCGCTGTTATCGAGATTGCCGCCTTGCAGGTCAAGGGTTACAGCGCGTTCGCCGATCAAGCGGCCCTGGCGCTGAATCAGCTGTTGGACGGTGAGTTTCAAGTCGCCCTTGGCCGAGATTTCACCGTCCAGGCTTGAGTCCACACGCTGCCCCACCAAAGTGAGATCGCTTTGACTGTTGATCAGGCCCGCACCGTTGTCGAGGTCAGCGACGGTCAGGTTCAAGGTTTGCTGGCTGCCGATTACGCCACTGCGGTTATCCAGATCGGCTGCGGTCAGCGTCAGGCTGCCGTCGCTGACCAGTTGCCCGCCCTGCCCGTTGTTCAGCGTGCCCGTGCTCAGGGTCTGAAGCGTACCGGCAGAAAGCCGGCCCTTGTCGCTGTTGTTCAATGAGCCCGAGGTTGTAGTAAGCGTAGTGGCAGCGTAAATCAGCCCTTGGTTATGGTTGTCCAGAACGCCGGTGACCTTCAGGTCCAACGCGCCCTGGCTGGCGAGTGCACCAGCGGCTTGGTTGTCCAGACTGTCAGCCTGCACCTGTAGCAAGTTCTTCGCCGACAACACCCCTTCGAGGCTGTTATCCAGCGCCTTGGCGACGCGTACCTGAAGGCTGTCGCCACTGATGAGTTTGCCGCCGCGGTTGTTCAGCGCATCGGCGGCCAACAGGAATGACTGGGTGCTGGAAATCTCACCGCCCTGACTGTTGTCGACGGTGCCCAGGTTGTTCAGCAGCAGTTGGCCCGGTGTCGCGATCAGGCCGTGGTCGCGGTTGATCAGTTGCCCATGGTTCAAGTCCAGTTCGATGTTGGTGTTGCTGACCAGCTCACCACGGTCATGCTGGTCCAGCCCACTCAGGGTTGCCTTGACCGTTGACTTGGCGAAGATCGACCCTTGCTGGCTGTTGTCCAGTTGCCCTGCGTTGAGGGTAATACCAGCGTCACTGCTGATACTGCCGCGCTGGCTGTTATTCAGGCCGGCACTGCGCACATCAACCTGCTGCTTGGCGCTGATCACACCGCCCTGGCTGTTGTTCAGCGCAGTGCTGACCAGCGTGGCTGTGCCATCAGCGAGTAGTTTGCCTGCCTGGTTGTTCAACTGGCCCTGAGTGGTGATCGACAGCGCATTGGCTGCGGACAAAATGCCGCCCTGGCTGTTGTTCAGCGTACCGGCCTTGACGGTTAACACGCCCTCGCTGAGTAGCGTGCCCTGCCCTTGGTTGAGCAGGTCGCCGGTCAGGCTGATGTTCAGGTCTTTTTGGCTGGTGACACGGCCACCCTGGCTGTTGTCCAGTTGGGCGCCGTTCAACACAAGGCTCTCACGCCCCGCCAGCAGGCCTTTGTTTTGGTTAAGCAAGCGTTGGACCGTGAGCGTCAGGCCGCTGTCGCCGATGACCTTGCCGGTGGTGTTGTTCAGTTGATCGGCGACCACCAGCACCTTTGCCTGGCTGGATATCTCGCCTTGCTGGTTAAGAATGGTCTGGCTGCGCAGGTCCACGCCGTTGGTGGCAGCGATAAGGCCGCCGTTGCGGTTATCCAGGGACGTGCCGGTCAGGTTCAGCGCACCGTCGCTGACGAGTTCGCCCGCTTGTTGATTGAGCACACCGACCGTTGCCTGCAAGTCGCCCTTGGCGCTGATGCGACCGGCGCTGTTTTCGAGCTGGTTGGCGTTGAGGGTCAGCGCACCATCGCTGCCCAACTTGCCGCCGTTGCTGTTGTTCAACTGATTCAGTTGCACGTGCGCTACGGCCTTGGTACTGATCACGCCCGCTTGGCTGTTATCCAGATCGCCGCCGGTGAGAGTCAGCGCGTCGTCGGCAATGACCAGGCCACCCTGGTTGATCAGGCTGTCGCCGTGCAACGCCAGGGTGGTTTTGCTGGACGCCAGGCCGCCCTGGCTGTTGTTCAACTGCCCTGCGGCTATTTGTTGAGCCCCCTGGCTGACGAGGTTGCCTTCATTGCGATTGTCCAGCAGCCCGGCGACGGTCAGGTTCATCACGCCCTGGCTGGCAACGGAACCTTTATCGCGGTTATCCAGGCTGGCCGCCTGTACCGTAAGGCTGGTGGCAGAGAAAATCCCCAGGCGATTATCGATGGCACCGCTGGCGGTCACGTTGAGGTTGCTGCCCAGCAATTTGCCTGAACGGTTATCCAGGGTCGTGCCGATCACGGTGGTCTGATCGGCAGAGATTTCACCCGCCTGGTTGCTCAATTGCCCGGCGGTTACACGGGCCTGCGCCTGGCTGGCGACCAGGCCGTTATCGTTAGTCAGTTGGCCGGCGTTGAGCGTCAGGTTCTTGAGGCCGATTACGCGACCGCTCTGGTTATCCAGTGCAGCGGTTACCGTAACGTCGGTGCTGTTTTCACTGTGCAGCAGACCGTTGGTGCGGTTATCCAGGCCGGTGGCCGTTACCTTCAGCGACTCTTTGCCAAGCGCGCGGCCGCCACGGTTGTCGAGTTGATTGGCATTGATCAAGGTGGTGGTGCCGCTCAACGTGCCGCCTTGGTTATTGAGGGTCTGGCTGGCTGTAGCGGTAAGGGTTCGGCTGGCAACCACGCTGCCGCTATTGCTCAGGTTCGCCGCGTGCAGGCTGACATCGCCATTGGCATTGCGGCTTTCATCAGCGTTGACACCGGCTTCGATGATGCCGCTGTTGATCACCTGCCCATTGCTGGTCAGAGTGATGCTGTCCCGTGCGGCGAGGCTTTTCTGGTTGCTCAGGCCACCCGTGGTTTGCACATCGATTCGCGTGCCGGCATACACCGCCCCGACAGCATCCAACTGACCGGCCTTGATCACCACCGCTTCGCTGGCTTTGGCATTGGCCAAACTCAGGCGCCCATTGGCATCTAGCTGAATGTCACCGCCGCTAGCCATGAGTGCACCGTCGAGCTTAACGCCCACACCGGCTTCAGTCCCCACCAGCTTGATCGCCCCGGCATACATCCCACCCAACGCCGTCGAGTCAATCGCCAGCCCCGGCTTGGCGCTACCGTCGTCGGCCCGTGCGGTGGCACTCAAGGTCTGCGCATTCACATCATTGCGCCCAGCAACCACGCTCAACTTGCGCGCATTGATCTGCGCATTGATCTTGGCCGAGCGGGTGATGATTTCGAAGCGGTCGACGTTGCTGGCGTTCAAGCCCTGGCCGTCGATAGTTACGGCGCCGCCATCGACCTGGTAACGGTCCAGGCGGCCGTTATCGAGGATGGGTTTGCCGGTGGTCAGGGTGACGTTGGGGGTGTTGATGAAACCGCAGCCACTGCAGGTGATGCCGTAGGGGTTGGCGACGATGACCTTGGCCGACTGGCCCGCCACTTCGGTGTAGCCGCGCAACTGGCTCGGGCTGCCGCCGTTGACTTCGTTGAGGATGATATTGGCGGCGCGGCCTTGCAGGTTCGGGTTGCCGAGGATAATGCCGCCCAGTTGCGTCGATTGGGTACGGTCGGTGGCGTTGTTGAGGATTACGCCGTTGGTGCCGACGTTGTAGTCCTTGAACTGGTTGTGGGACAAGCCACTGCCATTGGGGGTGGCGATGTTCACCACCGGCACGCCATTGCCCGCCACGCCCACGGTGGTGCCGGGCGCGCTAACCACGATGCCTTCGGCCTGGGCCAGCAGCGGTTGCCAGAACAGCGCGTTGGCCAGGATCAGCGCCAGGCCACGTTTGGGCAGGCCGAGGAACGCGTCACGGCTTTTCAGGGCAGCAGATGGCTGGCGAACCAGGAAGGCAAATTGGCGAACATCCATTTCAAATTCTCGTTGCAACTGGGCGTTGAATTACAGGAAGAAATCCAGGCGGAAGTAGATCGGCGCTTCGCGTTCAAGCAGCGCGGCCGGTCGTTCCAGGGAGTGGGCAAAGGTCACGCTGGTGCTGAGGTATTTACCGCGGGCGAACAGCTCAAGTGAGTTACTCGAGACGCGGCCGTGCACTTCGCCGTTGTAGCGACCGTTGCGGATCACGCCTTGGTCGTAACCGACACTGGCGCCGTATTCACCGAACACCGGGCGCAGCCAGTCGAGCGTCACCGGGCGGCTCCAGCGCAGGTCGTTGCGCCAGTAGCCGCCGCTGTCGCCGGTCAGTTGCTGGTCCTTGTAGCCGCGTATCGACGCCGAGCCGCCGAGGCTCATGCGCTGGGGGCTGAACAGCACGTCTTCACTGCGTTGGCCGGTGGCCAGGCTGGTGAAACTGAACGACTCGCCCCACAGCGTGAAGGGTTGCAGGTAGCTGACGGTGGCGGTGTATTTGCGGTAGCGGGAGTTGGCCAGTCGATTGCCATTCTGATCGCGCTCATGTTGGGCCTGGGCATCAAGCAAACCAATGCCGTCCTGCATACCGAGGTCAATGTTGACAAAAGCACTGCCAACTCGCCGACCGTGGTTGATACCCCACTGCAACTCGCTGAGCCGATTGCTGCTGACGGCCAAGCGGCTGTCTTCGATGTAATTGTTGGTACGCAGGTGGGACAGGCCGACGTTGAGCGAGGTTTTGCTCACGGCATCACGGTGGATCACCCGCTCAGCGCGCAACTGATGGTTTTCACTGTCGCCGGTTTGCTTGAAGTCAAAACCATCGCCCTGGACCACCGAACGGTAGTCGCTCTGGTTGTAGCTGTAGCTGAAGTTCCACCAGCCCCAGGGCACGTTGTAGTAGAGCATCGCGTTCTTGGAGGTTTTCTGGTGGTCGCTGACGGCGTCATGGCCGCCGCGCAGAATCAGCTGATCGGCCAGGCCCAGCGGGCTGTCCCATTCAAAGCCGGTACCCCACTGCTGCTCGCCGGTGCTTTTCTGGCCATCATTGTTACGCGACAGGCTGGCACGCCACGGCTTTTGCGGGTTGTTTTTGACCAACACCGAGCTGCCGCCCACGGCATCGCCCGGGGCCAGCTCCATTTGGGCTTGATTGGACGGCAAACGGTTGAGTTGATCGACGGCCTGCTCGATTTCCCGCAGGTTCAAGATCTCGCCGCTTTTGCCGGGAAAAGCCATGGCCAGTTCGCGGTCCGACAGCTTGCCGGTGTCGGCGCCTTTCAGGCCTTCAAGCTTGCCCTCCACTACCAGGACTTGCAGATGCCCTTTGGACATATCCTGCTGCGGCAAATAGGCGCGGCTGGTCACCAGGCCCTTGTCGATGTAGTAGTTGGTGATGTCTTTGAGCAGGGCGTTGAGTTGTGCAACGCCCAGGCACTGACCGGCGTACGGTTTGAGTAGACGCTCGCGTTCAGCGGCAGGCAGGTGGTCGGCACCCTGGAGTTCAATGGTTTGGATCGGGAAGCAACGGCTGTCCACCGGGGCTACCGGCGCTTCGGGCCGGGCCTCTTTGCCAGGCAGTTCCTTGAGCTGCTCAAGGCGGCGCTGTTGGTCTTCCAGCAGGCGGTTTTGCCGCTCGCGGATCAGGTCCTGATCCCCCGGCAGGGTTGCCGCCATCACGCTGTGGGAAACGAGGCAGGCAAGCAGGGCAATGCTCAGTGAATACCGAGTCCGTGGCAGTGAGGCAGACATGTTCGATCCATCGCGTGACGAAGGATGGCAAACTAACATCGTGGGAATGACGCGCCAATAAACTGACTAAACTTTAGGAAATTTCCTACAAACAACTAACATTATGATTTTTAACGTAAAAATTAAAAATAAATAAATATCGGCTGAAATCTTGAAAAATTTTCCGACCAGCGGTATCAGATTTGATACACATTGAACACACACAAACGATCGGACTATTCGGCCAACACCGGTCCGCGTATGAGTATTTGATTGATTTAAGGAATGTCTGGACGACAACGGGAATCTGAGCAGCCGCTGACCCAAGGTCGACTCGGCCAGGCCAAATTACAGGCAAAAAAAAACCCGGAAATCCTCACTTGCGTGGGCCTTCCGGATTTTCTAAACCGCCAAAAATGGTGGGTCGTGTGGGATTCGAACCTACGACCAATTGGTTAAAAGCCAACTGCTCTACCAACTGAGCTAACGACCCGCTGTGTGGTGGCGCGTATAATACTGATTTCTAAGGATTATTCAACACCTTATTTGAAATAAATCAGAAAAAACGCATTTGAACGGTAATTCGGTGGGCAGAACGTCTCTTGCAGCCGTCGGATCAGCGCCCCGGCTCGTCGTTCCACAGGTACTTATGCAGCTGCAATTGCAGGCGCACCGGCAGGTTGTCCGCCACTACCCAGTCCGCCAGGTCGCGGGCATTCAGGTCGTGATGGCTGGGCGAGAACAGTACCTCGCCCGCACGGCGCTCGAGGCCGTATTGGATTAGCTTGGAGGTAGCCCAGTCATAATCGTCACGGGAACAGATGACGAACTTGACCTGATCGTTGGCCGTCAGCAAGTCCATGTTCTCGTAGCGGTTGCGGTGTGCTTCCTTGGAGTCGGGGGTCTTGAGGTCGACCACTCGGCTGACTCGCGGGTCGACCGCAGAGATGTCCAGGGCGCCGCTGGTCTCCAGTGAGACCTCGTAGCCGGCATCACACAGGCGCTTGAGCAACGGGATGGCATTGGGTTGCGCCAATGGCTCGCCGCCCGTCACACAGACGTAGCGCGGCCGGTAGCCGGCAACCTGTTCCAGGATGTCGTCGAGGGTGCGCACGGTGCCGCCGCTGAAGGCGTAGGCGCTGTCGCAGTATTGGCAACGCAATGGGCAGCCGGTGAGCCGTACAAATACGGTGGGCAGGCCAGCGGTGCGCGTTTCACCCTGTAACGAGTAAAAGACTTCGGTAATACGTAATGTGTCTTGCATAGTCGCCACGGGCGTAACAGCTAAACAGGCTGTCCGCCTCCGTCAGGCACTTCAAGGGATTGCGCCAACGCGTCAACCCCAGGAAGCGTGTTTCATAAAAGGGCGTGGATTCTAACGAAAAAACCCGCGACAAGCGCGGGTTTCTTCTAAACGGACTGCATTGCTTACAAGCGTTGCAGGTCCCGCTGGGCCAACTGCGCCGCGGAGGTACCCGGGTACTGGGCAACCACCTGCTGCAGAATGCCTTTGACCTTGTCGGTATGACCCAGGCGGCGTTCTACGTCAGCGAGTTTATACAGCGAATCCGGAACCTTGGCGTGCTTGGGGTACAGCTGGCTGACCTTGGCAAAAGCCTGGCCAGCCCCCTGCAAATCACCCTTTGCCAGGTTGACCTCACCCAACCAGTACTGGGCATTGCCCGCGTACTGGCTGTTGGGGTACTTGCGCAGGAAAGCGGTAAAGGCCTGGCTGGCCTTATCGAAATCCTTGGCCTTGATCAGGTCGAAGGCTGCATCGTAATACAGTTTTTCCTTCGCCGGATCACCCGGTTCACTGCTGGCAGCAGGGGCAGCAGCTGCGGCCCCCGCTGCTGCGCCACCGGCAGCAGCGCTTGGCGCGCCACCGGCAGCAGAATTATCAGGAGTAGCGGCAGGTGCAACACCGGCTCCAATACGACGATCAAGATCCTGGTAACGCTCCAGGCCTTCTTGCTTGAGCTGGTTCACCTGGTTCTGCAGAACTTCAATGGCGCCTTGTTGCTGGGCCAATTGATCCTGCATGCGTTGCAGCTGGTTGAACAGCTCGCCCTGTGCCGAGGGAGCGGACGTAGCCGCTCCCCCCGCATAGGCGCCGTTCGTGCCATAACCTGCTGGCGGATAACTGCTCCCGCTATTGTTATAGCCTGAGTTGCTATCCGTTACAGGAACCGCAGCCCACACCGCAAGCGGTGCGAAGCTGAGAGCCAATACAGTTAGAGCACGACGGCACGTTCGCATGACGAATTACTTACGCAGTTCGACGCGACGGTTCTGAGCCCACGACTGTTCGTCGTTGCCAGTTGCAACTGGACGCTCTTTACCGTAGGAAACCAGTTCCAGTTGGCCTGGAGCAACACCTTGCAGTACCAGGTAGCGCTGAACGGCTTTCGCACGACGCTCGCCCAGTGCCATGTTGTACTCACGAGTACCACGGGCGTCAGTGTTACCTTCCAGAACAACGCGAGCGCCGTTAGCTTTCAGGTCCTTGGCGTGAACGTCCAGAGCGCGCATGGCTTCTGGCTTCAGGTCCGAACTGTCGTATTCGAAGTAGAAAGTGGTGATAGCGCGCAGAGCAGCTTCTTCGCTCAGGGAGCCGTCGACCGCACCAGTGTTGGCGCCGTAACCAGCGTTTGGATCAACAGCTGCGCCTTCACCGGCATTGTCGCCGCCTTTAGAGGAGCAACCAACGGCTACGGACAGAGCCAGAGCCAGAGCAGCAAACTTACCAAACTTCAGCATTTCCATCGTGAAACTCCTAATGAACCCCAGTGTGTTAAGTACTTCTTTTTGTAGCGCCGCGTCAGTTCAGGTAAGGGGACCAGGATGGTTCTCTGACTTCGCCTTGTGCGGTAGGAAGTGGGAGCCTTACGCGTCCATTGATGGACACGAGCATCAAGACTCCCCGGCCCTGCTGGCGGGTGGCGTAGATTACCATGGTGCCGTTGGGCGCAACAGTGGCTGACTCATCAAGGTTGGTATCTGTAAGGATTTTTACGGTTCCGCGCTGCAAATCCTGGGCCGCAACCCGGAAATTAGTGAAACCATCCTGACGGTGAATCATCACCAACGTCTTTTCATCGGCCGAAAGCTTGGGGTTGGCGTTGTAGTTACCAATAAAGGTCACACGTTCCGCACCGCCGCCGTTGACATTTGCCTTGTAGACCTGAGGCTTGCCGCCACGGTCGGAGGTGAAGTAGATGGTCGAACCATCCTTACCCCAGAACGGTTCGGTGTTGATGCCCGGGCCGCTGGTCACACGCGAGAGCTGACGCGAGGCCATGTTCATCACGTAGATGTCCGGATTGCCGTCCTTGGACAGCACGAAAGCCAGGCGCGAACCGTCCGGCGACCAGGCTGGCGCACCGTTGAGGCCTTCGAAGTTGGTGATCTGCTCACGACGGCCAGTATCGATGTGCTGCACAAAGATGCGCGGACGACGCTGTTCGAACGATACGTAGGCAATACGCTTGCCGTCCGGCGCGAAGCGCGGCGACAGGATTGGCTCACGGGACTGCAGCAAGGTCACTGCACGTGCACCGTCGTAGTCCGAACGCTGCAGGGTGTAGCGGGTATTGTCTACAGAGAAACGCTCAGCCGTCACATACAGCAGGCGCGTCGAGAACGCCCCCTTGATACCGGTGAGTTTTTCAAACGACTGGTCCGAGATGTAGTGAGCCATGTCGCGCAGTTGCTCGGCGGTACCCGATACGCTGCCGGTCAATACCTGCTGCTCGGTGGCCACGTTGAACAATGTGTACTGGATCTGCAGGCGACCGCCGGCTGGCGTGATGCTGCCGACCATCAGGTACTGGGCACCGACCGCCTTCCAGTCACGGAAGATGACTTCGCTGGCCTGGGTTGGCTGGCTGATCATGTTGCCTTTTGGAATCGGCGCGTAGTAACCGGAGTTACGCAGGTCGTCGCTGACGATCTGGGCCATGTCGTCCGGCAGCACGCTGCCGCCCTGCCAACCGAACGGCACGACTGCAATCGGGGTGGCCCGATCACTGCCGCTGGTTACCAGGATGTTCTTTTCATCCGCCGCCGCTATCCCTGCCATACAGCAAATAACGACAAGCATTCCTCGAAGAAGGTTTCTCACAAGGCTAGATCCTCAGGTGTGAATGTCATCTTGAATGAACGATAGGGAGCGAAGTCACTTGGTTTCATTCCCTGCATCTCGGTCAACCGGCCAATATTCTTGACCGCTGCAACCGCCGAACTGTCGAACGAACCGTCACCACTGGACTTGGCCACGCTGACCGAAGTCACCGTACCGTCCGGCAACATGCCGATCTGCAGCACTACTGTCATGCCTTTACGTGCCGAAGGTGGACGTGTCCAGCCTTCCGCTGCCCGCGCCCGAATCAGGTCGTCGAAACTGCCCGCGACTTCATCGCCACGCTCATCGGCCAAGGCTTGCTGACGCTGCGGCGTGTCGGAAAGCAAATCTGCCAGGGCCTGGGCCTTTTTCTCTTCGGCGGATTTGCGTGCTGCTTCCTGGGCCTTCTTCTTGGAGGCGTCGGCGGCAGCTTTCTTCTTCGCTTCGTCGGCGACTTTCTTCTTCGCCTCGTCTGCTTCAGCTTTTTTCTTGGCGTCTTCGGCGGCTTTCTTCTTCGCGTCTTCGACTATCTTTTTCTTGGCTTCTTCAGCGGCCTTTTTCTTGGCCTCTTCTTCGGCAGCCTTCTTGGCTTCTTCTTCCGATTTCTTCTTGGCTATATCAGCCAATTGTTTCTCTTCGGCCTTTTTCGCTTCGGCAGCTTTCTCGGCTTTCTTGGCTTCATCAGCCTTTTTCGCCTCGTCGGCCTTCTTGGCTTCGTCAGCCTTTTTCGATTCCTCGGCCTTTTGAGCCGCCTCTTCTTTCTTTTGTTCCGCAGCAGCCTTCACCGCTTCCTGCTCGACCTTCTTCTGTTCCATCTGCTCGACTTCAGTCTGGCGCGCGGCCGACTTCTGGGCCTCACCCGCAATCTTCTGATTGGTCTGGGTGGTAGCCTGGCTTTTCGATTTCAGCTGATACAGGGTCGCCTGCACGATCGGTTTGGCTGGCGGCAGGTCCGGGGTCATGGCAAAGCTGACAAACAGCATGCCGAACACCAGGACGTGCAGGGCAATTGCCCACACGCCAGGCCAGAAGTAGCTTTCCGAGGCGGACGGCTCTCGCTGTTGCTGCATCAGGGCGCCTCGGTAATCAAGCCAACGTTACCGACGCCGGCCTTCTGCAGCCCGCCCATAGCGCCCATGACGGAGCCGTAGTCGACCGATTTGTCACCCCGGATAAACACCTGGGTGTGCTTGCCGCCTTCGTTGCCGGAGCGAATGATCTTGGTCACCGCATCGGTCATGGCCGGCAAGGTCAGGGCCTTGTCCTGCTGCTTTTGCGTGTCGACTTCGCTGCCAAGGTTCCAGTAATAGGTCTTGTCAGCCTTGATCGAAATGGTCAGGACCTGCGTGTTGTTGTCCTGCGGCAAGGCTTCACTGGAAACCTTGGGCAGATCAACCTTCACGCCCTGGTTGAGCATCGGCGCGGTCACCATGAAGATCACCAGCAGCACCAGCATCACGTCGATGTAAGGCACTACGTTCATCTCGGCGACCGGCTTGCGCTTTTTGCGAGCTCGAGCGATTAAAGCCATTGGGAATTACCTGCTTATTCTTCGCTGGTGTGCACTTTACGGTGCAGGATCGCCTGGAATTCATCGGCGAAGGTGTAGTAACGGCCGATCAAGGTTTCGCTGGTTGCGGCAAAACGGTTGTAGGCGATTACTGCGGGGATAGCGGCGAACAGGCCGATCGCGGTGGCGATCAGGGCTTCGGCAATACCCGGGGCCACGGTGGCCAGTGTGGCTTGCTGCGCCTGGGCCAGGCCGCGGAAGGAGTTCATGATGCCCCATACGGTACCGAACAGGCCGATGTACGGGCTGACGGAACCCACGGTGGCGAGGAACGGCAGGCCCTGCTCAAGCTTCTCTTCTTCGCGGGAGATGGCCACGCGCATGGCACGGGCCACGCCTTCCATCACCGCTTCCGGGTCGACGCCAGGCTGCTGGCGCAGACGGGAGAATTCCTTGAAGCCGGCACGGAAGATCTGCTCGACGCCGGAGTCCGGGTCCGGGTTGCTGCCGGCCTGGCGGTACAGCTTGGACAGGTCGATACCCGACCAGAAGCGCTCTTCAAAGCTCTCCAGGGCACGTCGACCGGCGCGCAACATGTTGCTGCGCTGAAAAATCATGACCCAAGAGGTAACCGATGCGGCTACCAGGGTCAGCATGACCAGTTGAACCACAACACTGGCATTGCTGACCAGGCTCCACATGGAGGAATGGTCGACGACGGTAGGTTCCACGCTAAATCTCCTGCTTTGATTGTTGACCCGCGCCGCTCACGGCGGCAAAGGCCGCGCGTAGAGTTTCGGGAATGGCCCGAGGTTTCAAGCTGTTGGTGCGCACACACGCCACCAGGAACTGCCCCTCACAGAGCAGCGTTGCATCCGTGGCCCGCCTGACCTGCTGTTTGAAACGCAGGCTGGCACGGTTCAATTCAATGACTTCGGCACTGACCAGCAATTCATCGTCCAGTCGCGCCGGTGCGTGGTAACGCGCCTCGCTGGAATGCACGACGAATAACAGGTCCTCCCCTGCCAGCGTGGATTGGGCAAAGCCCAGCTCCCGTAGCCGCTCGGTTCGAGCCCGCTCCATGAATTTCAGGTAGTTGACGTAATACACGATGCCGCCGGCATCGGTGTCCTCGTAATAAACGCGACAGCGATGTGCGAACGACTGATCCCCGTTTTGCGCGCGCATACTCTAGTGCTTACTCCTCAGGTTGCCAATCCGGCTGGACAACTGTTTTTTCATTCCTGAACGCTTTTGCAGTGACTCAAATGACGACGCCAGACACTGGGACAGCACAAAGCTCGGATAAATCACCCCACATGACAAATACCCTGTAGGAGCGAGCTTGCTCGCGAAGAACCTGAGCACGCCGCGTATAACCAGACATATCGCGTTATCGTTGGCGTTTTTCGCAAGCAAGCTCGCTCCTACAATTTTTTAATCGTCTACCGCATCGAGGAATTCGTCTACCACGGGCATCTCGCCCAATCGTGACGGAATGTTTAGCCCAAAGTGCAAATAGGCATGGCGCGTCACCACTCTGCCCCGTGGTGTACGCATGATATAGCCTTGCTGGATCAGGTACGGCTCCAGCACGTCCTCAATGGTATGGCGCTCTTCACTGATAGCCGCCGCCAGGCTGTCCACGCCGACCGGGCCACCGTCGAATTTCTCGATCATGGTCAAAAGTAGACGTCGATCCTGATGATCAAAGCCATGCTCGTCCACATCCAGCAGGTTCAAAGCCAGGTCCGCCACCGCCTTGGTGATGTGGCCCTTGGCACGCACCTCGGCAAAGTCGCGCACGCGGCGCAGCAAACGGTTGGCAATTCGTGGCGTACCGCGAGCGCGTCGAGCGATCTCAAAGGCGCCTTCCGGGTCCAAGGGCAAGCCAAGGATACTCGCCGACCGGCTGACAATGGTCGCCAGATCGGCGGTGCTATAGAACTCTAGACGTTGAACAATGCCGAAACGGTCTCGCAGCGGGTTGGTCAACATGCCCGCGCGGGTGGTGGCGCCCACCAGTGTAAACGGCGGCAGGTCGAGCTTGATCGAACGGGCCGCAGGGCCTTCGCCGATCATGATGTCGAGCTGGAAATCTTCCATGGCCGGGTACAGCACTTCTTCGACAATTGGCGACAAGCGATGGATTTCGTCGATAAACAGCACGTCGTGGGGTTCAAGATTGGTCAGCAGCGCTGCCAGGTCACCCGGCCGCTCCAGCACCGGGCCGGAGGTGGACTTGATCGACACGCCCATTTCCTGGGCGATGATATTGGCCAGGGTGGTCTTGCCCAACCCCGGCGGGCCGAAGATCAGGGTGTGGTCCAGGGACTCACTGCGCCCGCGCGCGGCCTGGATAAACAGCTCCATCTGCTCGCGCACGGTGGGCTGACCGATGTATTCGGCCAGGCTCAGGGGGCGGATGGCCCGGTCCTGGACTTCTTCACGGTCACGCGGGCCGGTGGCCGCGATCAGACGATCGGCTTCAATCACTTAAATCATTCCCTTCAGGGCACGGCGGATCATGTCTTCGCTGCTCAGGTTCTTGTCCTTGATGGCCGATACCGCCTTGCTGGCCTCCTGAGGCTTGTAGCCCAGGGAGATCAGCGCACTGACGGCATCGCTTTCGGCACTGGCGACCTGGCCAGCCGGCATATCCGGCTGGTTCGGTACCAGGGCGAACATGCTCGGCACCACTTCCCAGGCTTTGAAGCGGTCCTTGAGCTCGACCAACAAGCGTTCGGCGGTCTTCTTGCCCACCCCCGGCACCTTGGTCAGGGCCGAGGTGTCCTGGGCCGATACAGCACGCACCAACTCATCCACTTCCAGGCTCGACATCAAGGCCAGGGCCAATTTGGGCCCCACGCCATTGAGACGAATCAGCTCGCGGAAGAAATCGCGGTCGCGCTTGCCGATGAAACCATAGAGTAGTTGCGCGTCTTCGCGCACCACTAAATGCGTGTGCAAGGTTATCGGCTCGCCGACCGACGGCAGGCGATACAGGGTGGTCATGGGCACTTCAAGCTCATAACCCAACCCATTCACATCCAGAATCAGGTGCGGCGGCTGTTTCTCAGCCAGGGTGCCGCGCAAGCGTCCAATCACGGTTCAGATCCTTAAAGCTTTGGGGGGTCAGATCGGGGCCTGACCGCAAAAATAACGATTGCGCTGATGCTATCAGAGACGCAGGCGCCCGCCACGACTACGTGCTGCGCCCAAGCCGTGAGGCAACAGGCTGGAGCGGGTATGGGCATGGCAAATGGCGATGGCCAGGGCGTCGGAGGCGTCGATCTGTGGTTTTGACGTGAGCTTGAGCATGTGCATCACCATCATCTGCACCTGCTCCTTGTTGGCACCACCGGTACCGACCACAGCCTGCTTGACCTGGGTCGCGGTGTATTCAGCGATCTCCATACCCTCCTCGGCACCCGCCACGATGGCAGCGCCACGGGCCTGGCCGAGCTTCAACGCCGAGTCGGCGTTCTTGGCCATGAAGACTTTTTCGATGCCCATGGTGACCGGGCCGTAGGTCTGGATGACTTCACGTACGCCGCGATAGACGATCTGCAGCCGCTCGGCCAATTCCCCTGCGCCAGTGCGGATGCAGCCCGAGGCGACGTACACACAGCCGCGTGGGGTCTGCTGCACCACGCCAAAACCGGTGATGCGCGAACCGGGGTCGATACCTAGGATTAAAGTCATAACGCCTGCGGGTTGGATTTACAACGGTATGTGCCAGGCACACATTTGTGTAACAGCATAGAACCCCTGTGGGAGCTGGCTTGCCTGCGATACGGGCACCTCGGTACTTCTGTCAAATCGAGGTGATGCTATCGCAGGCAAGCCAGCTCCCACATCGGGTCTCATCGTGCTTAGGCAAGCTGTTCGGCCACGGATTCCGGGATCTCGGCATTCGAATACACATTCTGCACATCATCCAGGTCTTCAAGCATGTCCAGCAGCTTCAGCACCTTCTGGGCACCGTCCAGGTCCAGTTCGGCACTGGTGGTCGGCAGCATCACGATCTCCGCGTCGGTGCCGTTGAAACCAGCGGCTTCCAGGGCATTACGCACGGCGTAGAAGCTGGCGAACGAGGTAAACACATCGATGGAGCCGTCTTCGTTGGTGACCACGTCATCGGCATCCGCTTCCATCGCGGCTTCCATCAGCGCGTCTTCATCGGTGCCCGGTGCGAAGGTGATCTGCCCCTTGCGCTCGAACAGGTAGGCCACCGAACCATCCGTGCCGAGGTTACCACCGCACTTGCTGAACGCATGACGTACGGCCGCCGCTGTACGGTTGCGGTTGTCGGTCATGCATTCGACCATCACCGCCACGCCGCCCGGGCCGTAGCCTTCGTAGGTCAGCTCGACCATGTCGTCGGTATCGGCCGCACCGGCACCACGGGCCACGGCGCGGTCAATGATGTCGCGGCTCATGTTCGCGCCCAGCGCCTTGTCCAGCGCCAGGCGCAGACGCGGGTTGGAGCCCGGGTCACCGCCACCCTGGCGGGCCGCGACGGTCAGTTCGCGGATCCACTTGGTGAAGATCTTGCCTTTCTTGGCATCCTGACGCTCTTTGCGGTGCTTGATGTTCGCCCACTTGGAATGGCCAGCCATAACACAACTCCGAATTCTCTAGAAACCTTATCAATCCCGCCCCAGGCGAGATTTCCCTCTTTTAAACGCAAAGGCGCATCCGAAGATGCGCCTTTTTGACTGCCTGCTACCTTATCGCGCTTTCACGCAGCAGCCTTACTCAGCCTTCGGCGTCTCGCGCAGGCGGATGTGCAGTTCGCGCAGTGCCTTGGCATCCACCACACCCGGCGCCTGGGTCATGACGTCCGCAGCGCTCTGGGTTTTCGGGAAGGCGATCACTTCACGGATCGACTGGGCGCCGGTCATCAGCATCACCAGACGGTCCAGGCCGAACGCCAGGCCACCGTGCGGCGGCGCACCGTATTTCAGGGCGTCGAGCAGGAAGCCGAACTTCTCTTCCTGTTCCGCTTCGTTGATGCCCAGCAGGCGGAAGACCGCTTGTTGCATCTCTTTGCGGTGGATACGGATCGAGCCGCCACCCAGTTCAGTACCGTTCAACACCATGTCGTAGGCACGGGACAGCGCGCCTGCAGGGTTGGCTTCCAGCTCTTGCGGGGAGCACTTAGGCGCGGTGAACGGGTGGTGCAACGCGCTGAAGCTGCCGTCGTCGTTCTCTTCGAACATCGGGAAGTCGACGACCCACATCGGTGCCCATTCGCAGGTCAGCAGGTTAAGGTCGTGACCGAGCTTGATACGCAGCGCGCCCAGGGCCTCGCTGACGATCTTGGCCTTGTCGGCGCCGAAGAACACGATGTCGCCGTCAACCGCACCGACGCGATCAAGGATCACGTTCAGGTTGGCCTCAGGGATGTTTTTCACGATCGGCGATTGCAGGCCATCGACGCCGTTGGCGCGTTCGTTGACCTTGATGTACGCCAGGCCCTTGGCGCCGTAGATGCCGACGAACTTGGTGTAGTCGTCGATCTGCTTGCGCGGCATGCTCGCGCCGCCAGGCACGCGCAGGGCGGCGATACGGCATTTCGGGTCGTTGGCCGGGCCGCTGAACACCTTGAAGTCGACGTCCTTGAGCTGGTCGGCCACGTCCACCAGTTCCAGCGGGTTACGCAGGTCTGGCTTGTCGGAACCGTAGCGGCGCATGGCTTCTTCGAAGGTCATGTGCGGGAATTCGCCGAACTCCAGGTCCAGCACTTCCTTGAACAGGTTGCGGATCATCTGCTCGGTCAGGCCCATGATCTCTTTTTCATCGAGGAAGCTGGTCTCGATATCGATCTGGGTGAATTCCGGCTGGCGGTCAGCGCGCAGGTCTTCGTCACGGAAGCACTTGGCGATCTGGTAGTAACGGTCGAAGCCGGCCACCATCAGCAGTTGCTTGAACAGCTGCGGCGATTGCGGCAAGGCGAAGAAGCTGCCGGCGTGGGTACGGCTAGGCACCAGGTAGTCGCGCGCGCCTTCCGGGGTGGCCCGGGTGAGGATCGGCGTTTCGACGTCGAGGAAGCCGTTTTCGTCGAGGAAGCGGCGAATGCTGGTGGTCATGCGCGAGCGCAGGCGCAGCTTCTCGGCCATTTCCGGACGACGCAGGTCCAGGAAGCGGTAGCGCAGGCGGGTTTCTTCGCCCACGTCGGAGTATTCGTTGAGTGGGAACGGCGGGGTTTCCGACTCGTTCAGCACTTCCAGCTCATAGCCCAGCACTTCGATGCCGCCGGACGCCATGTTCTTGTTCACGGCACCGGCCGGACGCAGGCGTACCTTGCCGGTGATCTTCACCACATATTCGCTGCGCACGCGGTCGGCGGCGGCGAAACTCTCGGCGCGGTCCGGGTCGAACACCACCTGGGCCAGACCATCACGGTCACGGATGTCGAGGAAGATCACCCCGCCGTGGTCGCGGCGACGGTGAACCCATCCGCAAAGGGTGATTTCCTGACCTTCCAGGGTCTCGTTCAGTTGGCCGCAATAGTGGCTGCGCATCATGGTCGTGGTTTCACTTCTCGTAATTCGAAATTCGGTGGCAGGCCTGCCTCGTCACCGTACAGTTAAGCAGGGGACGGATAATGCAGGAGCCTGCGCGTAGAGTTCAACTCAGTCTGCTTTGTCGCCGCCCGCCAGGTTCTTCTTGGCGCCGGTCTTGAAATCAGTCTCGTACCAGCCGCTGCCGCTCAGGCGGAAGCCCGGCATGGACAACATCTTCTTCAACTCAGGTGCCTGGCAGGCAGGGCAATCGACCAGCGGCGCGGCGCTGATCTTCTGAATGGCTTCCAACTGATGACCACAGGAAGCGCATTGATAGTCGTACATGGGCATGGGGATGTCTCGGCGATCAGATCGTTACAGCGCCACGCCCTGCCCTGTGCATAAAGCCCGGCATGCGCAGCAAAGCGCGGGATTATATCTGGTAAATCAACACAGCGCAGCCGGCTTTGTGCCCAGGGCCCGGCCCGCCGGGATGACGGGCCGACCACCGGACTACTGCGCGAGCGTGTCCGCGGACGTGAGGGCGCTCCGCCCTTTGAGCACATGGACCACGCACACCACCCTCACCAGCCCACTGAAGTTCTTCACGCCTCCGTAACGCAAATGCACTTCCCGATCGACATAGGACAACAATGCACTGACCGAACAGGTATTGAGCCTGGCGATTTCCGTCAGGATGTTCCAATAGATCTGTTCAAGCCGCAGGCAGGTAGAAAACCCATTGAGCCTGACCGACCGGGACAGTGGCTTGGCCAGCCCCATATCAAAACCCTTGGCAAAAGGGTCGACCTTTATCTTGTGAAAACCACAGGTTTCCATCACTCCCTTACCCACTCCACGTGACATACACCTGACACTCCATTGCCAAACAGCAGCCAACAGGTTTCTCCCATTGGACGATGGGCCTATAAAACAGCAGCCAGCACAGAGCAGCCAGAAGACGGGGAGTTGTTAGTCGTAGGACAACGCCAGGAAGCGCAGGGAAACCAGCAGGCGGCGCCCAAAAGGCGCCGCCAGGGTTCGACAATTACTGGTTTTCGAGCAGGGAGCGCAGCATCCACGCGGTTTTCTCGTGAACCTGCATACGCTGGGTCAAAAGGTCCGCCGTCGGCTCATCACTGACTTTGTCGAGCAATGGGAAGATGCCCCGCGCGGTACGCGTGACCGCTTCCTGGCCGGCGACCAACTGCTTGATCATCTCTTCGGCGCTCGGCACACCCTCTTCTTCCTTGATGGAAGACAGGCGGGCGGAAATCGAAAAGGCACCCGGCGCCGGGAAGCCCAGGGCACGGATACGCTCGGCAATGGAGTCCACTGCCAGCGCCAGCTCGTTGTACTGCTCTTCGAACATCAGGTGCAGCGTACGAAACATGGGGCCTGTAACGTTCCAATGGAAATTGTGGGTCTTCAGATACAGAACATAGGTATCGGAGAGCAGGCGGGAAAGTCCGTCGACGATGGATTTACGGTCTTCTTCACTGATACCAATATCGATTGCCATGTGTTTCCCCTTCAATTGACGAGCATTCATTGATCAGGTGCAGCTCCACTCTAGCAAGAGAGTGCGCCACGTGCAGCCCGACACACTCGGGTGGCATGCGGCAAATCGCCCCGCACCGCCTGCGGGATCTGATCTTGCAAGCCTGTTTACCTGTAGGAAGGATCTAGGCCGCCACTGAAAAAATCCCGCACCTGTCTAGGACAAGCGTTTGACGCAGAAATGCCGCGGCCGTGGCAATACCCCGAAATGCTTGATTTGAGTAGGCACAGCCTTTGCTGTTAAATAGACGCGGTGTGGCTGCCGTTTATTCCTGCGGCACGTCACATAGGCTGATACCCGCGCACGTGCTCAACGCCTCCCATTGTTCAGAAGCGAACCGTGCCAGTCAGCTCTTCCTTGTGATCCGTCTTAACGTGAGTTAACCAAAATGTTGAAAATCGTCCACCTGCTAACGGGCGTTGCAGCGTTGCTGCTGTCCTTTATTCCGAGCCTGCAGCCTGAAAGCCTGCCCTACCTGGAACAACACGACGCCCTGTACCTGGCCTTGTTCGGCCTTCTTAACCTGACGCTCGCACCGGTAATCCCTTACTGGAACAAAGGCACGCGTCATCAACTGCAAAACCTGGTCAGTGCGCTGCTGGTGCTGACTGTTGTCGTACAAACCCTTACCCTCCTGGCGCCCATGCCTGAAGTCGGGGGCCATCCGGCCATCCTGCTCAGCCTGGTGATTGCTGTGGTCGCCATCGTTCTTCACCTGGCCATCAGCTTCTACCGCTCGTCTCCAGCGGCCGCGTCGCAAAACTATGACATGACCAACCGGGATACCGGGACCGTCAAGTGGTTCAACACCTCCAAGGGCTTCGGCTTCATTTCCCGCGATTCGGGCGACGATATCTTCGTCCACTTCCGAGCCATTCGTGGCGAAGGCCATCGCGTCCTGGTCGAAGGCCAGCGCGTGGAGTTCTCGGTGATGAACCGTGACAAGGGCCTGCAAGCTGAAGACGTCATCGCTGCCCTGCCGCGTCGCTGATTCCACAGCCCTCGCAGCAAAAAAAAACCGCGATCCAGCCTTGGCTGGGTCGCGGTTTTTTTATTGCGTGCGCATTCAATAGTGGGGTGGCGGCGCTTCTTCTTCGGATGACTCGAACTGCCCGCCCATTTCTTCCTGGCGCTTGAGCAGTGCAGTCATCTGCAATTGCAGGCGTTCGACGGCCCGCTGCTGGGCAACCAGGATGTCATTGAGGGTTTCAATGGTGTCGTCCTGGAAGGCCAGGCGGCTCTCCAGGTCGGTGACGCGTTCTTGCAGGTCCATGGTTCAGTCCTGGGTAAAGATGAAGTCGGCAGGCAATAGCTCACGCAGTCGGCTGCGAATGGCGGCCACCTGCTCTTCGGTATAGGGCCGGGCCTGGTGCTTGCCCCACACCGGGGCTGGCCAGGCGGCATCATCGCGCTTGCGCACAATCACATGCACATGCAACTGGCTGACCACGTTACCCAGCGCGCCGATGTTCATCTTGTCGGCCGCCAGCCCCTCGTTAAGCATCTGCGCCAGGGCCGTCGTTTCTTGCCACAAGGTTTGTTGATCTGCGACATCCAGTTGAAACACTTCGCTGATACCTTCGATGCGCGGCACCAGAATGAACCAGGGGTAATTGGCGTCATTGGACAGCAGCAGGCGACAGAGCGGGAAGTCCCCAATGGCCAAGGTATCTTGTTGCAGGCGTTGATCTAAGGCGAACACGTGGGCACTCCGTTCGGCAGGTCAGTAACAGGTGCCCAGCATACCTTCGAATGCCCAAGGCTTCACGGGCAATGCTGGCGGCCTTGAGGCAACCGGGCAAAAAAATGCACCCTTTAGAGGCAGTGACCCAGGTGAGCAACGCTAGGCCGGGCCTTAACGGGATGCACCAAAATGACCCACCTGTGCCTCAAAGGGATCCGCCGATTACCCACTGATAAGGGTCAACCGGTAACGTTTTACCCAGGTACAGGATTCAGGTACCACCGAACCGGGGTAACACCCCGGCGTCAAGCCCAACCCAAATGGCGTAACCCCCCCGTGCTTATGCGGTTTTTACAGGTTCATCACACTTTTCACGAAAAAATGACATTCGGTCAGCGGTTTGAGCACGCTTGTTGCATTCACCCCCATATCGTCGGCAACGGCACCCGTTTGGACACAGGTGTTTCGCGATAAAAACAGTGGCGTTTCAATGTGTATCAGGGAAGCGTTCAAACTTTGGAAGAAGTCTGAAAACAGCATTGAAGTTGTCAGCCTGGATACATTTCTGGCTGTGAATTTGCGACATGGATCTAGCGATTTACGACAGCCTCGTAAAGAAGCTGAAAGGATAGTTGAGTAAGTATCGTCAATAGGGTCTGCGTGAGATAACTTTGCGCCGACACAAAAAGAAAGAGCCGCCCAGATAAAAATACAGGTGGGACGGCAGTACTCTTCCTAAAACCAAAGGAGCAAATCACGATGCGCGTGATGAAGTGGAGCATGATCGCCCTGGCTGTTTCAGCAGGCACCTCGCAGTTCGCAATGGCGTCCGCCCAGGACGATTCCAAGGGCTTTGTTGAAGACAGCACGTTCAGCATCAATACTCGCGCGCTGTACTTCAGCCGTGACTTCCGTAATGAGCCAGGGGGCGGTTACAGCACCGTCAACGGCAAGCGTAAAAGCCGAGCTGAAGAAACCGGCCTGGGCTTCAATGCCCTGTACGAGTCGGGCTTCACCCAGGGCACCATTGGTGTCGGTGTTGACGTGATCGGCCTGATGGGCGTCAAGCTCGACAGCGGCAAGGGCCGCGCCGGCACCGGCCTGTTCCCAACCGGTTCCGACGGTCGTTCGCAAGATGACTATTCCAAAGGCGGCGGCGCGGTCAAGTTCCGCATCTCCAACACTGTGCTGAAAGTCGGTGACCAATACACCACAGCCCCAGTGTTTGCCTCCGATGACAGCCGCCTGCTGCCAGAGCTGCCACAAGGCATCTCGATCACCAGCAACGAAATCAAAGGCCTGAAGCTTGAAGGCGGTCACTTCACTTCCAGCGTCGCGCAGAACCAGACCTACCACGACAGCCTGGGCCTGACCAAAACCGACTTCGTCGGCGGTGTGTATGCCTTCACTCCAGAAGTCACCGGCAGCCTGTACTACGCGAAAACCGAAGATTACTTCCGCAAGTACTACAGCAACCTGAACTGGACCCACGCCCTGAGCGATGATCAGTCGTTCGCCCTGGACTTCAACATCTACGACACCAAGAGCGACGGCGCCGGCCTGCAACGCGCAGAGAAAGATGGCGTGACCAAGCTCGACAACCGCGCCTTCAGCTTGCAGGGCGCGTACACCATCGGTGCTCACACCTTCACCCTGGCAGCCCAGAAAGTCACCGGTGACGGCGACTACGGTTACGGCGTAGACGGCGGCGGCACTGTGTTCCTGGCCAACTCCATCGCCCGTTCCGACTTCAACGCCGAAGGTGAAAAGTCCTACCAGGCGCGTTATGACATCAACATGGCGACCTTCGGCATTCCGGGCCTGAGCTTCATGACCCGTTACGTCACCGGTAGCGGCGCCAACACCGGCACCACCTCGAACGGCAAAGAGTGGGAACGCGACATCGAAGCCAAGTACGTGATCCAGAGCGGCCCGGCAAAAAACCTGAGCCTGCGTCTGCGTCAAGCGACTTACCGTTCCGGTGATGGCGTGTACTACGGTTCGCCATCGATCGACGAGCTGCGTCTGATCGCCAACTACCCGCTGAACATCTTGTAATTGCCGGTTTAATTACAACGATGGCTTGAGGCTTCGGCCTTAAACAAAAAGCCGCTCCTCTGTTTAAACAGGGAGCGGCTTTTTTATTGCAGTTTTATTTCATCCCGCAAAACAACTAGCAAGCTAAGTAACTAGTTTGTCAAAGCTGACCTATCGGCCAACTTCGATAGCATCACGCCAAGTTATTTCGGCGCACTTTCCTGCATCACGCGAATAACCCGTTGTGGGAACGGAATATCAATCCCTGCTGCTTTCAAACGGTCACGTGCCAGTTCATTGAGCATGAACATCACGTCCCAATAATCCGGCGTGTTGGTCCAGCAACGCAGGGAGACGGTGATGGAGCTATCGCCCAAGGTCGAAACCACGGCCACAGGCTCAGGGTCTGCCAGCACGCGTGGGTCTTTGGCCAGTTCCAACAGGACTTCGCGGGCCTTCTGCAGGTCTGCCTCGTAGTCCACCCCTACGTCGAACACAACCTTGCGGGTCGGCTGGCGGTTGGTGTTGGTGATGATCCCGTTGGACAGGATGCCGTTCGGCACGATCACTGTCTTGTTGTCACCGGTGCGGATGACGGTGTGGAAGATCTGGATGCTGTCGACGGTACCCGAGGTGCCCTGGGCTTCGATCCAATCACCGATGCGGAACGGACGGAACAGTAGAATCAGCACACCACCGGCGAAATTGGCTAGGCTGCCTTGCAAGGCCAGGCCGATCGCCAAAGTTGCAGCACCGATGGCGGCGACGAACGAGGTAGTTGCCACACCGATCATCGAAGCCACGCTGACGATCAGCATGACTTTCAGTGCGATGTTCGCCAGGCTGGTGACGAAGTGTTGCAGCGCCAGGTCCGCGTTGCGCACGGCCAGCAAGCGCCCTACTCGGTGGGTAAAGACATTGATCAGCCACCAGCCGATAGCCAGGGTGATTACTGCCAGCAATACGCGGCTGCCGTATTCCATGATCATAGGGATCCAAGACTGGGAGGTCTTGATCAGGTGATCCATTTCAGCGTTCAAATCCATCTACTTTCTCCTGTTGTGCGGCGATAAGGCTCTATTGACTACCTGAAAACGCAATTGAGCCCCGAAGGGCTCAATTGTAGGCAATGATGCTGGGGCGTGGGACGCCAAAAGTGCCCACAGGTTCCCCAAAGTGCCATCAGTCGCGGAAGTTATTGAACTGCAGCGGCATGTCAAACGTCTTGGCGCGCAGGGCCGCGATGGCCTCTTGCAGGTCGTCACGCTTCTTGCCGGTAACGCGAACCTGCTCGCCCTGGATGGCGGCCTGGACCTTGAGCTTGGCGTCCTTGATGTGCGCGACGATCTTCTTCGCCAGTTCCTTGTCGATGCCTTCCTTGAGCACGGCTTCCTGCTTCATCAGCTTGCCGGAAGCGTAGGCGTCCTTGACTTCAAGGCACTGCACGTCGATCTTGCGCTTGACCAGGGCCAGCTTGAGGATCTCGATCATCGCTTCCAGCTGGAAATCGGCTTCAGCGGTCAGGTTGACGGTCAGTTCCTTTTCCTTGAATTCGAAGCTGCCCTTGCCTTTCAAGTCATAGCGACGGTCCAGTTCCTTGACGGCGTTCTCGACGGCGTTGGTGACTTCGTGTTTGTCCAGTTCAGATACCACGTCGAACGAAGGCATGTGATTTCTCCAATATAAGGGGCGGGCTCAGTAGAGATGGAGCGCGCCCGAGCTAAAATGCCGGGGCATTATAGCGGTTCTTTCGCGCCGTTCACCGCTGGCGACCTTATGGAGTACACACTGATGTCTACCCCCTGGCATATTCTTGGCGCCGGCAGCCTGGGCACCCTCTGGGCCACGCGTCTGGCGCGCGCAGGCGTGCCCGTCAGGCTGATCCTGCGCAATGAGGCGCGCCTGGCCGACTATCGAGCCGGCCAAGGTCTGACCCTGGTCGAGCAGGGTGTGGAACAAACTTACCCGGTAGTCGGTGAAACGCCTGACTGCCCGGAGCCGATTCATCGCCTGCTGGTCGCGTGCAAAGCCTACGATGCCCAAAGCGCTATCGCCCAGTTGCAACATCGACTAGCACCCGACGCCGAACTGATCCTGCTGCAAAACGGCCTTGGCAGCCAGGACGCAGTGGCCGCACAAGTACCGTCGGCCCGTTGCATCTATGCCTCAAGTACCGAGGGCGCATTTCGCGATGGCGATTGGCGGGTGGTATTTGCCGGCCATGGCTACACCTGGCTGGGGGAAGCGAGCCATCCCACTCCGCCGCTGTGGCTGGATGATTTGCAAGCGGCGGGCATTCCCCATGAATGGGCCACCGATATCCTGACGCGCCTATGGCGCAAGCTCGCGCTCAATTGCGCAATCAACCCACTGACCGTGTTGTACCACTGCCGCAACGGCGGTTTGAACGCCCACCACTGCGAGGTCGCCACGCTCTGCGCCGAACTGGCCGAACTGCTGGAGCGCTGTGGCCAGCCTGCGGCTGCACAGGACTTGCACAGCGAAGTCCAGCGGGTGATCCAGGCCACCGCCGCCAACTATTCCTCCATGTACCAGGACGTCGCCAACGCCCGACGCACCGAGATCAGTTACCTGCTGGGCTACGCTTGCCAGGCCGCGGCCCGCCATCAGTTGGCAGTGCCGCACCTGCAACAGGTACACACGCGGTTGGTGGCGCATTTGCTTGCACACGGATTGGCCAGCGACTGAGGCACGCGCTACCCTGCCTACCTGTCTATCACCTGGGAAAACCCTGATGCCACTGCGCCAGCGTCTTGAAAATCTACCAGTAGGACAAAAACTGCTGGCGGCCCTGCTGGTGCTTCTCACCACCGTATTGCTGGTGGCCAACCTTACGTTTATCAGCGCCGCCTACTGGATCTCCCAGGAAAGCATGGCCCCCCAGGCCTTGCAGGCTATAGGTAGACTGGTGTCCAACCCCTCGCTCGCCGCCGAGGCGCTTGAGTCTCCGACCAAAGCCGAGGCACTGCTCAATGAGCTGACCAGCTATTCGCCCTTGCGCGCCGCCGCGCTGTACGACGGCGAAGGCAACCGCCTGGCGCAAATGCAGCACGGCGACCGCCTGCACCTGCCAGACCACTACCGGCATATCGAAGCGTGGCGCCTCACCGAATTTCGCAGCAACCAGATCATCACCCTGCCCCGCGGCAACCAGCCTTCGGGGCATTTGTTGCTGGTGGCCAGCAGTGAGCTACCGGTGGCGTTCTATACCGGCACGCTGACCGCGAGCCTGGGCATCCTGATTTTCAGTGTGTTGCTGTGGCTGGTCATCGCCCGGCAAATCAAACGCCTGATCACACGACCGATTCATGAACTTGAAGAACTGTCCCGCCAGGTGACGCGCGAGGAGAACTACGCTTTACGCGCCGGGCGTGGCAACCGTGATGAAATCGGCAGCCTGGCCGAAGCGTTCAACACCATGTTGTCGCGCATCGAAGCCCGCGAGCAGCAGCTCAAACGCGCACGCGACGACTCCCAGGCCGCGTATGACCAGGCCCAGGGTTTGGCCGAAGAAACCCGGCATACCAACCGCAAGCTGGAACTGGAAGTCCAGGTACGCAGCAAGATCGAGAAAAAACTCACGGGGTTCCAGAATTACCTGAACAGCATTATCGACTCGATGCCCTCGGCGCTGATCGCCCTGGACGAACAACTCTATGTCACCCAGTGGAACCAGGAAGCCACCGCCCTATCCGGCACGCGCCTGGACGAAGCCCTGAACCAGCCGGTGTTCCTGCCCTTCCAGCCGCTCAAGCCGTCCCTGCCACAGATCAAGGCGACTGTGGAGCAACACACGGTGGAGCGGATCGAGCGAGTCACCTGGATCAAGGACGACGAGCCCAAGCATTACGCGCTGACGTTCTACCCGTTGATGGGCGGCGCCGGGCGCGGTGTGGTAATCCGGATCGACGACATCACCCAGCGCCTGTCCCTGGAAGAAATGATGGTGCAATCGGAAAAAATGCTCTCCGTGGGCGGCCTGGCGGCGGGTATGGCCCATGAGATCAACAACCCACTGGGCGCGATCCTGCATAACGTGCAGAACATTCGCCGGCGCCTGTCCCCCGAGCTGCCCAAGAACCTGGAGCTTGCCGAGCAGGTGGGCATCGAGCTGGAGACGGTCAACCGTTACCTGCAAGGCCGTGAAGTCCCGCAATTGCTCGACGGCATTCAGCAGGCCGGTGCGCGTGCCGCCAAAATCGTTACCCACATGCTCAGCTTCAGCCGCCGCAGCAATCGCCAGATGGCTCCCTGCGATTTGCCGGCGCTGATCGACCAGGCCGTGGAAATCGCCGGCAACGACTTTGACCTGACCATCGGTTTCGATTTCAAGGGCCAGGCGATCATCCGCCAGTTCGATCCGCAACTGGGCCCGGTGCCCGGCACCGCCAACGAGCTGGAGCAAGTGCTGCTCAACCTGCTGAAAAACGCCGCCCAGGCCATTCACCTGCGTGAAGACGACAGCGAACCTGGGCGCATTATCCTGCGCACCCGCCTCAACCCGCCGTGGGCAGAAATCCAGGTGGAAGACAACGGCATCGGCATGAGCGAAAACGTGCGCAAACGCACGTTCGAACCGTTCTTTACCACCAAGGAAATCGGCCAGGGCACCGGGCTAGGCCTGTCGGTGTCGTATTTCATCATCACCAACAACCACAAGGGCCAGATGGAAGTGCATTCCACCCTGGGCCAGGGCACCTGCTTTACCTTGCGCCTGCCTTTGGCCGGCAGCCAATTGCCCCCCACTGAACTTACCCAACTGGAGCACTGACCATGGGCTTTCGCCTGTCGAAGATCTACACCCGTACCGGCGACAAGGGCGAAACCGGCCTCGGCGACGGCCGCCGCGTGCCCAAGGACCATCCACGCGTGGAAGCGATTGGCGAAGTGGATACGCTGAACAGCCAATTGGGCCTGCTGTTGGCCAACCTTGAAGAACAAAGCGGCAAGCACCCGGCGTTGAAGGACGTGATTGAAGTGCTCACGCCTTGCCAGCATCGTCTGTTCGACTTGGGCGGTGAGCTGGCAATGCCGGTGTACAAGGCGTTGAATGCGGCGGAAGTGGATCGGCTGGAGGCTGCGATTGATCGCTGGAACGAGGAAGTCGGGCCGCTGGAGAATTTCATCCTGCCTGGCGGTTCAGCGTTGATCGCTCAAGCCCATGTGTGCCGCAGCCTGGCGCGCAGCGCCGAGCGCCGTTGTCAGCACCTGAATGCGGTGGAACCGTTGGAGGGTGTGGGGTTGGCGTACATCAATCGGTTGTCGGATTTGCTGTTTGTGGCGGCCAGGGTGATTGCCAAACGCCAAGGTGTTGCGGAGGTGTTGTGGCAGGCGGCGGCCAAGCCACACTGAGCATTGCGGTGTTTGATCGGGCGCTTTCGCGAGCAAGCCCGCTCCCACATTTGATCGCATTCCAATGGTGGAACTCGGTCAAATGTGGGAGCGGGCTTGCTCGCGAAGAGGTCAGTCAGCGCACCATCACACCTGCGGCCAGAACGCTCGAATACCTGCCACACCTTGCGCACCAGCCTCCCAAGCCTGCTCCCGTTGCGCCGGCCCAACCCCGCCCAACAGAAACACCGGCTTGCTGAACCCGGCGATCAACTGCTGCGCCTGCTCCCACCCCAACGGCTGGGCATCGGGATGGGTCTGGGTCGGCTGCACCGGCGACAGGGTGACAAAATCCACGTCCATCATTTCTGCCAGGGCCAGCTCTTCAGCGTTGTGGCACGAAGCCGCCAGCCAACGGTCTTTGGGCAGTGGACGGCCCTTACTGGCGTATTTGCGCAACTGCGCCGAGGTCATGTGCCAGCCGGCAGCGGGGAAATCCCCCAGCCATTCAAACGGTCCCTTGAGCATCAACTGCGCCTTGCCGGCACACAGGCCCACCGCATCCACCGCCAGGTCACGGTATTTGGGGTCGTAACCGTTGGGGGCACGCAATTGAACCAGCTTGATGCCACCGGCAATAGCCTTCTGGATACCGCGCAACAACGTCGGGGTTTCCAGCTCGCCAGGGGTGATCAGGTACTCGGCGGGCAAGCGTGCCGCTGCGACAATCGGCGCATTCGCCGCCGGGAATTCATAGTTGACCAGGTCCCGCGGTGCCACCCACGCCAACGGCTGCCCTTCAGCGCCATGGGGCTCGCCGGTAAAAGCCGTGACTTCCCAGACATCCAGCAATACCTGTTTATCCGGGTAGTCATGTTGCACCTTGATCAGCGGCCGCGCCGTGGTGACCTGGATGCCCAGCTCTTCCTGCAATTCACGGGACAAGGCCGTGGCGACCGACTCATCGGCCTCCACCTTGCCGCCCGGAAACTCCCAGAGGCCGCCTTGATGCTGAGTATCGGCACGGCGCGCCAGCAGGATCCTGCCATCGACACCGCGGATCACCGCTGCTGCTACATGCACTCGTTTCACGCCACTGCTTCCTCTCGTCGTAGCCCTTTGTAGGAGCGAGCTTGCTCGCGAAGAACGTCAACGATAACGCGTGCATCCAGGATAACCGCGATGGCATTGAGTTTTTCGCGAGCAAGCTCGCTCCTACAGGGGGAGGGTCATTTTCAGGTACGGTATTCCGCGTTGATCTTCACGTACTCGTGGGACAGGTCGGTGGTCCAGATGGTTTCGCTGCAGTCACCACGACCCAGTTCGATACGGATGGTGATTTCTTCCTGCTGCATTACTGCCGAGCCCTGGGCTTCGGTGTAGGTTTCGGCACGGGCGCCACGGCTGGCGATGCACACGTCACCCAGGAACACGTCGATCTTGCTCACGTCCAGGTCCGGCACGCCAGCACGGCCGACAGCCGCGAGGATACGGCCCCAGTTCGGGTCCGAAGCAAACAGCGCGGTCTTGATCAGCGGCGAGTGCGCCACGGTGTAGCCCACATCCAGGCATTCCTGGTGGTTGCCGCCGCCGTTGACTTCAACCGTAACGAACTTGGTCGCGCCCTCGCCGTCACGCACGATGGCCTGGGCCACGTCCATGCACACTTCAAACACTGCCTGCTTCAACGCCGCGAACAATGGCCCTTCGGTAGAAGTGATTTCCGGCAGGTTGGCCTGGCCGGTGGCGATCAGCATGCAGCAGTCGTTGGTGGAGGTGTCACCGTCGATGGTGATGCGGTTGAACGACTTGTTGGCGCCGTCGAGCATCAGGCGTTGCAGCACATCGCGGGAAACTTTGGCGTCGGTGGCGATATAGCCGAGCATGGTGGCCATGTTCGGGCGGATCATGCCTGCGCCTTTGCTGATACCGGTGACGGTGATGGTCACGCCCTCATGCACGAACTGACGGCTCGCGCCTTTGGGCAAGGTATCGGTGGTCATGATGCCGGTGGCCGCAGCCGCCCAGTTATCCACAGACAGATCATCGAGCGCGGCTTGCAGGGCGCCTTCGATTTTTTCCACCGGCAGCGGCTCACCGATCACACCGGTGGAGTACGGCAGCACCTGGCTGGCATCGACGCCGGTCAACTGCGCCAGCTTGGCGCAGGTGCGCGCCGCCGCGACAAGGCCCGGCTCGCCGGTGCCGGCGTTGGCATTGCCGGTGTTGGTCAGCAGGTAACGGATCGAACCGGCCACGCGCTGCTTGGCCAGAATCACCGGCGCGGCGCAGAAGGCGTTGAGGGTAAAGCCCCCCGCCACGGTCGAGCCTTGCGCACAGCGCATCACCACCACATCCTTGCGCCCCGGGCGCTTGATGCCGGCCGAAGCGATACCGAGTTCAAAACCGGCAACCGGGTGCAACGTGGGCAAAGGACCAAGACCAACAGCCATGAATGCGCTCCTTAAAAATAGGTGATGTCTGTGCCGTCGCTATCGACGGTGGGAATTAATGGCAAAACGCCGCGACGGCAAAGGCCGGTCGCGGCGCGGGGTGTTGCAGCGTCAGGCGAAAATCTTATTCGATCTGGCCGTGGCAGTGTTTGAATTTCTTGCCCGAACCGCAGTAGCACAGCTCGTTGCGACCCAGCTTCTGGTCATTGCGAACCGGGGTCTGCGCCAGGGCCACATCGACCTCTTCACCCAATGCCTCAGGCGCATCCAGGCCCGGCGCTTCGTCGTGCTGGAACTGCATGCGCGCCGCCAGGGCCTCGGCTTCCTGACGCAGGCGTGCTTCTTCCTCGATCGGGTCTTCGCGACGCACCTGAACGTGGGACAGCACGCGAATCGAGTCGCGCTTGATCGAATCCAGCAATTCGGAGAACAGCGTGAACGACTCGCGCTTGTACTCCTGCTTCGGGTTCTTCTGGGCGTAGCCACGCAGGTGGATACCGTGGCGCAGGTGGTCCATGGTCGACAGGTGGTCTTTCCACAGGTCATCCAGCACGCGCAATACGATCTGTTTTTCGAAGGTGCGCAGTGCTTCGGCACTCGCTTGCTCTTCTTTCTCGTTGTACGCCGCCAGCAGCTCGGCCATCAGTTTTTCGCGCAGGGTTTCTTCGTACAGGTGGTCGTCTTCGTCCAGCCATTGCTGAACCGGCAAGTCCACACCGAAGTCGCTCTTCAATGCCGCTTCCAGGCCGGCAACATCCCACTGTTCAGGCAGCGATTGTGGCGGGATATGGGCGCTGACAGTGGCGTTGAGCACGTCCTGACGGAAATCAGCGATGGTCTCGCCAATGTTGTCGGCGGCCAGCAACGTGTTACGCATGTGATAGATCACTTTACGCTGTTCGTTGTTGACGTCGTCGAACTCGAGCAGTTGCTTACGAATGTCGAAGTTGCGGCCTTCTACTTTGCGCTGGGCCTTCTCGATGGCGTTGGTCACCATGCGGTGCTCAATCGCTTCACCGGACTGCATGCCCAGGGCTTTCATGAAGTTCTTCACCCGGTCCGATGCGAAAATACGCATCAGGCTGTCTTCCAGCGACAGGTAGAAACGGCTGGAACCGGCGTCACCCTGGCGACCGGCACGGCCACGCAACTGGTTGTCGATACGACGCGATTCGTGACGCTCGGACGCGATCACCTGCAAGCCACCGGATTCCAGCACGGCCTGGTGACGCTTCTGCCAGTCGGCCTTGATCTGGGCGATCTGCTCAGGCGTCGGGTTGTCGAGCGAGGCCACTTCCACTTCCCAGTTGCCGCCCAACAGGATGTCGGTACCACGACCGGCCATGTTGGTGGCGATGGTCAGTGCGCCTGGGCGACCGGCCTGGGCGATGATCTCGGCTTCTTTCTCGTGGAACTTGGCGTTCAGTACCTTGTGCTCGATACCTTCCTTGTTGAGCAGGTTGGACACGTGCTCGGAAGTCTCGATGGTGGCGGTACCCACCAGGATCGGGCGGCCCTTGGCCATGCCATCCTTGATGTCATTGATGATCGCCGCGTATTTCTCTTCGGCGGTCAGGAACACCAGGTCGTTGTAGTCTTTACGCGCCAACGGCTTGTTCGGCGGAATGACCATCACGGCCAGGTTGTAGATCTGGTGGAATTCGAACGCTTCGGTGTCGGCCGTACCGGTCATGCCGGACAGCTTGTTGTACAGACGGAAGTAGTTCTGGAAGGTGGTGGACGCCAACGTCTGGCTTTCGGCCTGGATGTTGAGGTGTTCCTTGGCTTCGATGGCCTGGTGCAGGCCTTCGGACAGGCGGCGACCGGGCATGGTACGGCCGGTGTGTTCGTCAACCAGCACGACCTGACCGTCCTGCACGATGTACTCGACATTGCGGTGGAACAGCTTGTGGGCACGCAGGCCGGCATACACGTGGGTCAACAGGCCCAGGTTGTGCGCCGAGTACAGGCTTTCACCTTCGGCCAGTTCGCCGATCTGGGTGAGCATTTCTTCGACGAACTGGTGGCCCGCTTCGTTGAGTTCGACCTGGCGGGTCTTCTCGTCGATGGTGAAGTGACCTTCTTTGGTCACCACGCCTTCCACTTCCTCGATGTGCTGCTCCAGACGCGGGATCAGCTTGTTGATCTCGGTGTACAGGCGCGAGCTGTCTTCGGCCTGGCCGGAGATGATCAGCGGGGTACGGGCTTCGTCGATCAGGATGGAGTCGACTTCGTCGATCACGGCGAAGTTGAGTTCACGCTGGAATTTTTCATCCATGCTGAACGCCATGTTGTCGCGCAGATAGTCGAAACCGAATTCGTTGTTGGTGCCGTAGGTGATGTCGCAGGCGTACGCGGCGCGCTTCTCTTCCGGCGGCTGGAACGGCGTTACCACGCCGACGGTCAGGCCGAGGAATTCATACAGCGGGCGCATCCAGTTGGCGTCCCGGCGAGCCAGGTAGTCGTTCACCGTCACAACGTGCACGCCCTTGCCGGACAGTGCGTTGAGGTAGACGCCCAGGGTTGCCACCAGGGTCTTGCCTTCACCGGTGCGCATTTCGGCAATCATGCCTTCATGCAAGGTCATGCCGCCGATCAACTGGACGTCGAAGTGGCGCATGCCCATGACGCGCTTACCGGCTTCGCGGGCGACCGCGAAGGCCTCGGGCAGCAGCTTGTCGAGGGTTTCACCTTTGGCTATGCGGGCCTTGAACTCTTGGGTCTTGGCGCGCAATTGCTCGTCCGACAGAGCAACCATCTGCTCTTCGAAGGCATTGACCAGCTGCACCGTCTTGAGCATGCGTTTGACTTCGCGCTCATTCTTGCTTCCAAAAAGTTTCTTTAACAAAGGCGCAAACATATCGGCAGGTTCTTCCACACATAGGGATGGAGGGCGCACCGTGAGTGGCCCGAGCAGCCCTCACGGCCGCATTGCGAACGCGCATTCTACCCGGAATCGTGGGTGAGGAAAGTAACGTTGTTTCCCGATGCAGGCGCGGCGCTATGAGAGGGCTTGTTTAAAATAAGGGCTTTTGCTGGAACTTCAACCCATCAGACGCAGAAGTTACTTATTGATTTCGCGGAAAAAGCTGTAGCAACGCAGAGCCTCGGGCTGTGCAGGCGCTTTCTGCTAAGATAGCGGCTCTGTTACCTAAGGTGTCTAAACATGGCATTTCGCCCTCTCGCAGCCCGCGCCCCCGGCGTGTTGCTCCGCGAAGCCAAACCGCTGAAAGCCATCTTTGGCCATGCCAAACGCCTGGGCCATTTGCAACGCCTGCTGGAAAGCCAGCTGCAACCTGCCGCACGTGAGCACTGTCATGTGGCGTCCTGGCGCGAAGGCAATCTGCTATTAATTGTCACTGATGGTCATTGGGCCACCCGCTTGCGTTATCAGCAAAAACGCTTGCAGCGCCAGTTGATGGCGTTTGAAGAATTCGCCGGCTTGACGCGCATTCAGTTCAAGGTACAGCCACCCACCGTGCCGCAAAGCGCAGTGGGGCATACCATGGCCCTGTCGGAAACGGCCGCCGAACCCCTTCAGGCCACCGCCGAAGGGATCAACGACCCGGGCTTGCGCGCCGCCCTGGAACGGCTGGCCGCCCATGCCCGGCCCAAAGCCTGAAACGCTATTTGCGTTTGCTGCCGCCCAATAACGAACCCAGCAGACCACGCACCAACTGGCGCCCCATCTGATTGGCGGCCTGCTGCATGGCTGACTTCAACGCCTTGCCCGCCGTGGTCCCCAGGAAGGCACCCGCCTTGTCGGTGAAGCTCGGCTCTTCGGCGGCCGGAGCGGCCTGCTCGGCAGGCCCAAGTTCCTTGCGGGCCATCAACACTTCATAGGCAGACTCACGATCCACCGGTTTGTCATAGCGCCCCAACAGCGGCGAACTGGCAATCAACGCTTTACGTTCGGCTTCGGTGAGCGGCCCGATCCGCGATTGCGGAGGAGCAACCAGTACGCGCTGGACGACTTCCGGCGTGCCTTTTTCCTGCAAGGTTCCCACCAATGCCTCACCGGTGCCCAACTCTGTGAGCACCGACAAGGTATCGAACGTTGGGTTGGGCCGGAAGCCGTCCGCCACTGCCCGCAAGGATTTCTGTTCTTTGGCAGTGAACGCACGCAAACCGTGCTGGATGCGCAGGCCCAACTGCGCCAGCACCGTATCCGGCAAGTCGCCCGGCGATTGGGTGACGAAATACACGCCGACGCCTTTGGAACGGATCAGGCGCACCACCTGCTCCAGGCGCTCCTGCAAAGCTTTTGGCGTATCGGCGAACAACAAGTGCGCCTCGTCGAAAAACAACGCCAGCAACGGTTTGTCGGCATCGCCGCGTTCCGGCAATTGTTCGAACAACTCTGCCAGCAGCCACAACAGGAAGGTCGCGTAGACCTTCGGCGCTTCATGCACCAAGCGGCTGGCGTCCAGCAGGTGGATGCGCCCACGCCCATCACTGGCGGGCTGCAAAATATCTTCCAGTTGCAGGGCCGGCTCGCCAAACAAGGCTTCGGCGCCCTGCTGCTCCAGCACTGCCAGGCGCCGCAACAAGGCCTGGCTGGAACCGGTGGTCATCAAGGCGGCGTCTTCGCCCAGCAGTTCCGGGTGATAGCGCAGGTGATTGAGCAGTGCCTTGAGGTCCTTGAGGTCCAGCAGCAACAGGCCTTCGCGGTCGGCCACTTTGAATGCCGCATAGAGCGCCGATTGCTGGCTGTCGGTGAGTTCCAACAGGCTGCCGAGCAAGAGCGGGCCCATTTCACTGATGGTGGTGCGCAACGGATGACCGGATTGGCCGTGGATATCCCACAGGGTGACCGGGTACGCCTGAGCCGTGTAATTAAGGAAGGGCATACCGGCGATGCGCTCGGCCACTTTGCCCTGGGGGTTGGCGGCGGCGCCCAGGCCGCAGAGGTCGCCTTTGATGTCGGCAGCGAACACCGCCACACCCGCATCACTGAAGGCTTCCGCCAGGCGCTGCAAGGTGACGGTCTTGCCGGTGCCCGTGGCGCCGGCGATCAACCCATGACGGTTGGCCAGGCGCATGGACTGGGCGATGGGCTGGCCGTCAAGGCCGGCACCGATAAGCAGTTGTGTGGAGTCAGGCATTTCGTCACCTATGGTTAATCTTTAGTGCCGCGAGGTCGATATAGACGGATGTAAGCCCGACAAAGACTAAAAAACGGTCAGATAATTCCGATATGGACCAACGGAGCTATCACCAGAAATACCACACCTTTTTTGACGCTGCCATTTTGCGCCTCCCGCATAGGATGCGCCTCGGATATTAAGACCTTAGCGGACCCTTCAAGCCATGAACAAAAATCTGCGCTTCAGCCACAAGATCCTGCTTGCAGCCTCCCTTATCGTCATCGCCGCTTTCGCGTTGTTTACCCTCTACAACGACTACCTGCAGCGCAACGCGATTCGTGACGACCTCAATAACTACCTGCATGAGATGGGCGACGTCACCGCCAGCAACATCCAGACCTGGCTCACCGGGCGTATCGCCCTGGTGGAAAACGCCGCACAGAACATCGCCATCAACCCTGAAAAAACCGTCGTCGCCAGCCTGCTGGAGCAGAAAGCGCTGACCTCGTCATTCATGGCCACCTACGTCGGTGACAGCCAGGGCGCGTTCACTATCCGCCCCGACACCAAGATGCCCGACGGCTTCGACCCGCGTGTTCGCCCCTGGTACAAAGGCGCCCAGGCCAGTAACGGTTCGACCCTGACCGAACCCTATATCGACGCGGCGACCGGGCAACTGATCATCTCTGTCGCCACACCCAGCGCCAAGGGTGGCCAGAGCATCGGCGTAGTCGGCGGCGACCTGAGCCTGCAGACCCTGGTGGATAACATCGGCGCGTTGGATTTTGGCGGCATGGGTTATGCGTTCCTGGTCAGCGCCGACGGCAAAGTGCTGGTGCACCCCGATAAAGCCCTGGTGATGAAGACCCTGGCGGACGTTTATCCAAAAGACACACCGAAGATCAGCGGCGACTTCAGCGAAGTGCAAGCCAATGGCAAGACCAATATCGTGACGTTCACACCGATCAAGGGCCTGCCATCGGTGAACTGGTACCTGGGCGTTTCGGTGGATAAAGACAAGTCTTTCGCCATGCTCAGTGAGTTTCGCACCTCGGCGGTGATCGCCACGATCATCGCGGTGGTGATCATCATCGCCCTACTCGGCATGCTCATCCGCGTCTTGCTGCAACCTTTGCACCTGATGACCCGGGCCATGCAGGACATTGCCGACGGTGAAGGCGACCTGACCCGCCGCCTGACCATCCAGAACAATGATGAATTCGGCACCCTGGGCAATGCCTTCAACCGCTTCGTCGAGCGCATTCATACCTCGATTCGCGAAGTGTCTTCAGCGACCGAGCACGTCAATGAAGTGGCCCTGCGGGTGGTCAGTGCCTCAAACTCGTCGATGGTCAACTCCGACGAACAGGCCAACCGCACTAACAGCGTCGCCGCCGCCATCAACCAACTGGGGGCCGCGGCCCAGGAGATCGCACGCAACGCCGCCCAAGCCTCCAGTCAGGCCAGCGATGCACGGCATCTGGCCGAAGACGGCCAGCAGGTGGTTGAACGCAATATCAAAGCGATGACGCAGTTATCCAGCATGATCAGCACCTCAAGCACCAATATCGAAGCACTTAACAGCAAAACGGTGAATATCGGCCAGATCCTTGAAGTGATCACCAGCATTTCCCAGCAAACCAACCTGCTGGCGCTCAACGCGGCGATCGAAGCGGCGCGCGCCGGGGAAGCCGGGCGTGGCTTTGCGGTGGTAGCCGATGAAGTGCGCAACCTGGCCCATCGCACTCAAGAGTCGGCGCAACAGGTGCAGACGATGATCGAAGAGCTACAGGTGGGTGCCCGGGACTCGGTGACAACCATGAGCGAAAGCCAACGCCACAGCCTGGACAGCGTGGAAATCGCCAACCTGGCCGGCGAGCGCTTGAACAGCGTGACCCAGCGCATTGGCGAGATCGACGGTATGAACCAGTCGGTCGCCACCGCCACTGAAGAACAGACCTCGGTGGTGGAGTCGATCAATATGGACATCACCGAGATCAACACCCTCAACCAGGAAGGGGTGGAAAACCTGCAATCGACCCTGCGCGCCTGCTCGGACCTGGAACAACAGGCCTCGCGCCTGAAGCAATTGGTGGGCAGCTTCCGGATCTGAGGTCCCCCCACCTTAATCCACCTGTAGGAGCGAGCTTGCTCGCGAAAAACGTCAACGATAACGCGGGCTGCCTGAAGAAACGCGGAGTCTGTGAGTTTTTCGCGAGCAAGCTCGCTCCTACAGCGTGCTGTTTGTCCGCTCCCGCCACCGTCATGCTGCGAATCTAAACCGAACATCTATCCTTACCTCAGGTCCATCTAGGGAGAGCAATGGATCGGAGGGATGTTCATCGTGCATATCGCTGACATAACCATGTTCTACGCCCCGGCCAGCGGTGGCGTACGCACTTACCTTGACGCCAAGCACCGGCGTCTGGCGCTCAAACCGGGCATTCGCCACAGCCTGTTGATACCCGGTGCACACTTGAGCGAGCAGGACGGCATCTTCAAAGTACCGGCGCCCGCCCTGCCCTTCGGCAAAGGCTATCGCTTCCCCCTTCGCTTGGCGCCCTGGCGAAATGTCCTGCACGATTTGCAGCCCGATCTGATCGAAGTCGGTGACCCTTACCTGACCGCCTGGGCCGCACTGGATGCCCGACGCCAATTGGATGTGCCGGTCATCGGCTTTTACCACTCCGACCTGCCACTGCTGGTGAGCAACCGCATGGGGCCTTGGTTTACCCCCAATGTTGAAGCCTATGTGCGCAAACTCTATGGGAATTTTGACCGAGTGCTCGCCCCCAGCCAGGTAATGGCCGACAAACTCACCGGGCTTGGCGTCAGAAATGTCTTCGTGCAACCGTTGGGTGTAGACCTGCAAACTTTCACCCCTGAGGTACGTGACCCCGGCCTGCGCGCCGAACTGGGGATTGGCGAAGACACTCGGCTACTGATCTTCGCCGGGCGCGGCTCCAAGGAGAAAAACCTGCCGGTGCTGCTCAACTGCATGAAGCGCCTGGGAGATGGTTACCACTTGCTGCTGGTGGGCTCCGGCATGCCGGCCAGCGTGCCGGACAATGTCACCGTGGTCGATGGATTCCGCCCTGCCCAGCATGTTGCGCGGCTGATGGCCAGCGCCGACGCCTTACTGCATGGCGGCGACCAGGAGACCTTCGGCCTGGTGATCCTGGAAGCCATGGCCTGCGGCATTCCGGTGGTCGCCGTGGCAGCCGGGGCCTTTACCGAGATTGTCGACGAGCGTTGTGGCCTGCTGTGCGCGCCCAACAACCCCAAGGCCATGGCCGATGCGGTGCGCGAGCTGTTCAGTACCGACTGCCGACGCCTGGGTGCTCAGGCTCGGCGCCATGTCGAGCAGCATTATGCGTGGGACACGGTAGTCGACAGCCTGCTGGGGCATTACTACGCCGTACTGGGCAGCCATGAACCGATGCTCGCCCATGGCTGAGCGCGCGCTGATGCTGGTACTGCACGACGTGGCACCGCACACCTGGGCCGACTACCGGCCCTTCGTCGAGGCCGTCGATGCACTGGGCGACGTGCCCATCACGTGGCTGGTGGTGCCGGACTTCCATCACCATGACGACCTGGCCGCCCACCGTGATTTTCGGCGCCTGCTCGACAGCCGTGTCGCCAAGGGCGATGAACTCACCTTGCATGGTTATTACCATTGCGACGACCAACCTCGGCCGCGTACGCCAAAAGAATGGTTTATGCGACGCATCTATACCCACGAAGGCGAGTTTTACCAGCTGTCCGAGGCTGAGGCGTTGCGGCGGCTGACCGCCGGCATTGAGGTATTCCAGCGCAATGGCTGGCCGCTGCAGGGCTTTGTTGCGCCCGCCTGGTTGATGAGCGATGGCACCCGGCAGGCATTGCGCCAGTTGCCGCTGAGCTACACCAGCGACCCACACCATCTTTATCGCCTGCCGGACTTCACCCCCATCGACGCCCCGGGCCTGGTGTGGAGCGCCCGCAGTGCCTGGCGCCGCGGATTGTCAAAAGTCCTCAGCGACCGCCGTGAACAGCGTTGGCAGGAGGCTCCGCTGATCCGACTGGGATTGCACCCGGTGGACATGCGCCACAGGTTTTCCCGCGATTATTGGTTGCATACCCTGCAGCGCCTGCTCAGCACAGGGCGCGTCCCCCAAACCAAGGCCGCCTGGCTGGCGACGCAGCCATGGGTCGACTGATCTGGCTGGTGCTGGCCCTCTTGGTGGCACTGGCCATTCCGGTATGGCTGGGCGGCGGCGAAAGCATTGCGCGCCTGCGCCAGTTTCCGTTGCCCCAGTTGCTGGGGATGTTCGCCATGATCATCGGCTGCTGGCTGATCAACAGCCTGCGCATCCGCCTGTTGCTTGGCGAGTATCGCGGCCAGTTAGGGCCGCTCAAAAGCCTTGGTGTGGTGATATCCACTGAATTCGCCATGTGTGCAACTCCCGGCGGCAGCGGCGGGCCGTTGACCCTGATGGCCCTGCTGGCGCGCAATGGTATCCGCCCCGCCCATGGCAGCGCGGTGTTCGCCATGGACCAATTGAGCGACCTGGTGTTTTTTCTCTGCGCACTGGTGGGGATCTTGCTGTATGCGCTGTTCCATAGCCTCAGCCCGCGCCTGGAGTGGTTGCTGGGGCTCAGCGCCGTGTCGATGGTGGGTGGGGTGATCAGTGGCTGGGCCGTGGTGCATTTTCACCGGCGGTTGATTCGCCTGGCGGGTTTGGCACTCAAGGCCATGAAGGTCGGCGCTACCACCCGCCGACGCTGGGCACGCCGGTCGCTACGTTTTCTTGCGGCGTTCAGCGCCACCCTGAAACTACCCCGGAGCACCTTGCTGGGGGTCTTTGTGCTGACCAGCCTGCATTGGCTGCTGCGTTACAGCGTGCTGTACCTGGCGCTGCGCGGGTTGGGAGGCGAGGTGCAGTGGGCCTGGAGCTTTCTGATCCAGATGTTATCCCTGACTGCGGGGCAGTTCAGCCTGGCGCCTGGCGGGGCCGGCGCTGCGGAATTGACGTCAGCGGCACTGCTGGCGCCCATGGTGGGCACATCCACAGCGGCGGCGGCGATTCTGATCTGGCGAGCGGTGACCTACTACTTCTATTTGCTGGCCGGTGCGCCAGTGTTTCTATTGATGGTCGGCAAACCGCTGCTCAAGCGTCTTTTTCGGGGACGGCAGGCGACGGGGCCTGCGCCAGTGTCTGTTCCCATAAACGCGCCGCGCCTGGAAAATCAGTACCATCCTCGGCATCCAGCGCGTCCGGGTCGTAACGACTCAAACAGCCCTCGCCCAAGGTAGCAGGTGCCCGTGAGGTGGCTTTATCCAGCGGATCGCTCATGGGAATCTCCTGAAACAGAAATAAAAAAGGGCCTGGAGAGTTTTACCTCCAGGCCCCTGTGTCTTTCAATCACAATCGCCGGGTCAGAAGACCACGGTCTTGTTGCCGTGCACCAACACGCGATCTTCCAGGTGATAGCGCAGGCCACGGGCCAGCACCATCTTCTCGACGTCACGGCCGAACCGCACCATATCTTCAATACTGTCGCTGTGGCTGACGCGCACCACGTCCTGCTCGATGATCGGGCCGGCATCCAGCTCTTCGGTCACGTAGTGGCAGGTTGCACCAATCAGCTTCACGCCACGCAGGGAAGCCTGGTGATACGGTTTGGCACCGACAAAGGATGGCAAGAAGCTGTGGTGGATGTTGATCACCTTGCCAGCGTATTCGCGGCACAGTTCCGGTGGCAGGATTTGCATGTAGCGCGCCAGCACCACCACATCCGCGTCATGCTGCTTGACCAGGCGCGACACCTCGGCAAATGCCGGCTCCTTGTCCTGTGGGTTGACCGGCACATGGTAATAAGGGATGCCATGCCATTCGACCATGCTGCGCAGGTCGTCGTGGTTGGAGATCACGCAAGCAATCTCGCAATCGAGTTCGTCGCTGTGCCAGCGGTGCAGCAGGTCTGCCAGGCAGTGGGATTCGCGGCTGGCCATCAGCACCACGCGTTTCTTCTGCTCGGTGTCGGTGATGTGCCAGGTCATCGAAAACTCTTCGGCAATCGGCGCAAACGCCTCGCGGAAGGCTTCCAGGCCAAAGGGCAGCGTATCGGCACGGATTTCGTGACGCATGAAAAACCAACCACTGAGATTGTCCGAGTGATGGCTCGCCTCGGTGATCCAGCCATTATGGGAAGCCAGAAAGTTACTGACCTTGGCAACGATGCCAACCCGGTCCGGGCAAGCAATCACCAGCCGAAAAGTGCGCATTAGGGGGAAACTCCAGAACTTCACAAAGGCCGCTATTCTAGCGATTACGCGGAAAAACTGCAGTATTCCCTTGCACCTTATCTTGAGGCATGGCCGTGGTAACACCCCTTAATCGTGTAAGGTTTTACCACCGCTATATGACGGTACAACGGCATGCTGAGGCCGGTAGCAAAAAATTAACGCGATTATCTTTGCGCTTAACGCTTACTAATTAACTCATCGGCCAGGTTTTCTCACACACATTCAATGTCATTCACCTAAATACCGTCTTAAATGTTTACTTGATGAAATTGCCTGACTATTATTAGGCCACTCACCCTGTCATTCAGCGTTCTACATAAGGTAGTCCACATGTCACTGATCAACGAATACCGCGCCACCGAAGAAGCTATCAAAGAGCTGCAAGCCCGTTTGAAGAACCTGTCCGAAGACGACAAGCTGAAAACCGAGCTGGAATTCGAAGGCAAATTGCGCACCCTGATGGGTGAATACTCCAAATCCCTGCGTGACATCATCGCGCTGCTGGATCCAGAGTCGAAAGTTAAAGCACCGCGCGGCGCTGTGAAAACTACCGGCACCAAGCGTGCCCGCAAGGTCAAGCAATACAAAAACCCACACAACGGCGAAGTGATTGAAACCAAAGGTGGCAACCACAAAACTCTGAAAGAGTGGAAAGCCAAGTGGGGCGGTGACGTAGTTGAAGGTTGGGCAACCCTGCTGGGCTAAGCCCGGTCGGACGTTCACCCGATACGTCACACATGAAAAACGCCAGCTTGCTGGCGTTTTTTATTGTCTGAATATTCTGTAGTTATGCGCCTACAGATTCAGGCGCGCCGCTAATGAATCCACATAGTCCTGCCATTGCGCCAGCACCTGGCACTGAAACGATGTAGCACTAACCGCCAACTCCTCACGCGCCTGCTTAAATGCCAACAGGGTATTCGGCGCCCCCCACTGCGCATCCGACAAACGTTGCTGACAGAAAAGTTTCCAGCGTTGTTGCTCCTCATTGTTCAAGGTTTCAGGAAAGTTACGCGCCCGGTAGCGAAATAATAATTCCGGCAAACGATGATCATCGAACGGCCACTGCTGACGGGCTAATTGCGCGGGCTCTGCCATGCGAACTTGCTCACATAAACGGCGGTCACGGTCACCTATAAAACCATCATAGAGCTGCTGCTCCGGGTCCGCGTTCGACGCAAAGTCTTCCTCAGCATAAATGGCCGCTAACTTGTCCCGCCAAACTTCCTGTGCGTCAGTTAGCCGCAGCGCCCGCGCGAGGCAAGCCTCCTTATCCAGTTGCAGGCGCTCAAGGTCTTGCGGGCGCAGCACCTTCAACGGCGCAACCACCGGGCAGCGGTTGATATGCAGCAGCTTGAGCGGAACCGGCAGCTCACCTTCGGCCAACTCATCGCGGCGCGTGTAAAGACGCTGACGCAGGGTCGCCGCATCAAGGTCCAGCAGTCCTTGTGGATCGAGCCCCAGGTCACAGACGATCAAGGCATTGCGATTGCGCGGGTGCCAGGCCAGGGGCAAGACCACGCCCAGATAATGGCGCTCGGCAGAAAAACGCCCCGAGATATGCACCATCGGTTGCAGCAACCGCACCTGATCCATGACCCGCTGCTTGCTACGCAATTGAAACAACCATTCATACAACTTCGGTTGTTTCTCCCGGACCAACCGCGCCAGGGCGATGGTTGCACGCACATCCGACAACGCATCATGGGCCTGGCCATGGTCGATGCCGTTGGCCTCGGTCAAGCGTTCGAGCTTGAGGGTCACACGCCCGTCCTGCTCGGGCCAGTTGATGCCCTCCGGCCGCAGGGCGTAGGCGGTGCGCATCACATCAATCAAGTCCCAGCGACTGTTGCCGCCCTGCCACTCGCGCGCATAGGGGTCGAAAAAATTGCGGTACAGACTGTAGCGCGTCATTTCATCGTCGAATCGCAAGGTGTTGTAGCCGGCGCCACAGGTACCTGGCGCGGCCAGTTCGGCGTGCACCCGAGTCATGAAATCGGCTTCGGCAAGGCCCTTCTCGGCGAGGATAGCCGGCGTAATGCCCGTGATCGCACACGCTGCCGGATGAGGCAGGATATCGTCGCTGGGCTGGCAATAAAGGTTGATCGGCGCACCGACCTCATTGAGCTCAAGGTCGGTGCGGATACCGGCTACCTGGAGCGGGCGATCGTTGCGCGGGTTGATGCCGGTGGTTTCATAGTCGTACCAGAAAATCGAGGTCACGGGCTATTCCTGTGCTGAAGACCGACAAAGTCTAGGCGCTGCAAGGCGTTCGGGGCCAGCGATACCTTACTGTATAAATATCCAGAAAAACCTCGGGTGGTTGCTTCCATCGTCGACACTGCTAGCATCCGTGTCTCTTAAGCCGCTTCGCACTGCCAAGGATCGCAATGCCATCAACGCCTTTGGATACCCACTATCAGATAGAAACGCCCGAGGGCATCGACCTGCCCCTGCGCCCTGCTGGCCTGCCCTCGCGGGCATTGGCCTTTGCATTCGACCTGGGCGTGCGCGGGATCATCATGGGTATCCTGCTGGTGCCGCTGGCGCTGCTCGGCAATGTGGGGATCGGGCTGGGTTCGCTGCTGCTGTTCCTGGTGAGCTGGTGGTACATGGTGTTGTTCGAAGTGCTCAACCAGGGCTGCTCGCCAGGCAAGCAGGTCATGGGGCTGCGCGTGGTACAGGATGACGGCACGCCCATTGGCTGGTCGGCATCGCTGATCCGCAACCTGCTGCGTTTTGTCGACATGCTGCCCTTCGGTTATTTCCTCGGCGCGATCAGTTGCCTGCAGCATCCGCACTTCAAGCGGCTCGGCGACCTGGCCGCCGGTACGCTGGTGGTCTACCGGGAATTGCCGCTGGTACGCCCAAGCATCCCTCAAGCGCCCGCCCTGCGCCTGCCCTTCGCACTGGAGTTGAGCGAACAGCGGGCCATCCTCGGTTTCGCCGAACGCCAGGCCGAGCTCTCGGCCGAACGGGTGCATGAACTGGCCGCCATCCTCGCAGTACCCCTGCAGGTGTCTGCGCCGCGTGCCGTGGAGCAACTCAACGGTGTAGCCCGTGGTTTGTTGGGGCCGACATGAAGCAGAGCCTTTTTGAAAGCCGCCACCAGCACCAATGGCAAACCTTCGCCGAGCAGTTGACGCAACTGGAACAAGGTAAAGCCAAGGCCGCCGATGTTGCCGACTTCCCGCATCAATATCGACGCCTGTGCCAACACTTGGCCCTGGCTCAGCAACGCGGCTACAGCAGTTACCTGGTCGACCCGTTGCAACAACTGGCACTGCGCGGCCATCAACAACTGTATCGCCATCGCAGCCAACTGACGGCAAACATACTGGCGTTTCTTCTCGCCGACTTCCCGCGCCTGGTACGCGAACAATGGCGCTTCGTGCTGATCGCTGGCCTGCTGTTCTTTGGCAGCCTGGTGGGGATAGCCCTGCTGGTGTACCTGTTCCCGGACCTTGTCTACAGCATCATCAGCCCCCAGCAGGTGGCCGAGATGCAGGGCATGTACAACCCCGACGCCAGCCGTCTGGGCCGTGCTGCCGAACGTGCCGCCAGCGAAGACTGGATGATGTTTGGCTATTACGTGATGCACAACATCGGCATCGCCTTCCAGACCTTTGCCGCCGGCCTGCTGTTCGGCCTGGGCAGTGTGTTCTTCCTGATTTTCAATGGTTTGGTCATAGGTGCAGTTTCCGGGCACCTTACCGACATTGGCTATGGCCAGACCTTCTGGTCGTTTGTCATTGGTCACGGCGCATTCGAGTTGAGCGCCATCACGCTGGCCGGTGCCGCAGGTTTGCAACTGGGCTGGTCACTGGTTGCCCCCGGGCGCTTGGCGCGCAGCGAGGCCCTGCGCCTGGCCGCCCGCAAAAGCATACGGATGCTTTGCGGTGTCATGGTTTTCCTGTTGATCGCAGCCTTTATCGAAGCCTACTGGTCGTCAACCACTCGCATCGAGCCCTGGATCAAATACGCAGTAGGCGCCGCGCTCTGGCTGCTGGTGGCCGCTTACCTGTCCCTGGCCGGGCGGAGTCGCCATGCGCCTGACTGACGCCAGCGTGGTGATTCGCCCGCGCACGTCCTGGGAAGCCATGGACCTGGGTGTGCTGATGGCCAGGGAACACCGTTTCCTGCTGATGAGCAGTTGGGCACTGGTGAGCCTGCCGGTATTCATCTTGTTGACGGTATTGCTCTGGAATTACCCGTCTTTGGCCATGTTCCTGTTCTGGTGGCTCAAGCCTGCCTTCGACCGCTTGCCGCTGTACATTCTGTCCAAGGCCCTGTTTGGTGAGCCTCCCAGCCTCAAACAGGCCGTTCGCCATTGGCCGCAATTGCTCAAAGGGCAACTGTTCGCCAGCCTGACCTGGCGGCGGCTGAGCATGAGTCGCAGCTTCACCCTGCCCGTCAGCCAACTGGAAGGCCTGGACGGTGACGCACGTCAACGACGTCTTGGGGTGTTGCTGCAACGTAACGCTGGCGCCGCACGCTGGCTGACGACGATCGGCGTGCACCTGGAAATCGGCCTGTGGTTTGGCGGCATGGCCCTGTTCTATCTCTTCATCCCGCAACAGGTGGAACTGGACTGGGACTGGCAACGGCTGATATTGGCGTCAGGCTCGGACGTACTTTGGCTTGAGCACCTGAGCAATGCCTTCTATGCCCTGGTCCTGGTGTTCTGGGAACCCATCTACGTCGCCTGTGGCTTCAGCCTGTACCTCAACCGCCGCACGGTGTTGGAGGCCTGGGACCTGGAACTGGTATTCCGTCGCCTGCGCCAGCGCCTGAGCAACGTTGCACCACTGTTGTTGCTGGTCGTTGGCCTGGCGTTGCTACACATCAGCCCACCGACCATGGCAGATGAAACCACAGCCCCTAAGCCCCTCAGCACCCAGGCCGCCAGCCAATCCATCCAGGCACTGCTGGAAAAGCCACCTTTCAAGAACCCGGAAACCGTCACACGCTATCGGTTTGGCGAAGAAAAAACGCCGGTTAAAAACAAGGCCAAGGGCGACGGCAAATTACCTGGCTGGCTCCAGGCACTGCTCGACAACCTTAACAGCGACACCTTCAAATACGTCGCCAAAACTTTGGAAATACTGCTCTGGAGCCTTGTGATTGGCGGCCTGGCCCTGGTGTGCTGGCGTTACCGTGAATGGTTGCGCACGTTCGTCAGCCGCCTTGGGCCCACTCGCACTACCGCCCCCTCATCCGCTCCCACTCAGTTGTTCGGGTTGGAGCTGGGCGCCGAGACATTGCCCAAAGACATCGCCAGCACCGCCGAACAGCTATGGCCCACCCGGCCACGGGAAGCCCTTGGCCTGCTGTATCGCGGGTTGCTCAGCCGGCTGTTGCACGAGTTCGACCTGCCACTGACAAGCGCCGATACCGAGGGGCAGGTACTGGAGCGCGTTCATCGTTTGCAACAACCGCAATTACTGGCGTTCAGCGATGAACTGACACGCCACTGGCAAAACCTGGCCTATGGTCACCGCCTGCCGCCTTCTTCAGCCCAACAAAAACTGTGCAGCGACTGGCGTGCTCTTTTCAGTGACGGAGCGAGCCAATGAACCGGGCGTTATTGTGGACAGCGCTGTTGCTGGCGTGCCTGTTGGGTGCGGGCGGCTTATATGCCTGGCACAAGGCAATTCCATACGACGAAGTGGTTGACCGGGGCCCGTCGCCAGAGGCTCGCGCCAATCCCTATCTGGCCGCCGAGCACTTTCTACGCCAGCAAGGCTTGGTCGTGGCACACGCCAAGGGCCTTGAACGACTCACCGAACTGCCCGCCAAAGACCATAGCCTGTTGTTGCTGGGAGAGCGCAGCAACATGACCCCACGCCAGGTCGAACAACTGCTGGGTTGGGCAAAAGCCGGTGGCCACCTGCTCCTGGTCGCCGAGGCATTATGGGATGAAGAAGCCGGCACGAGCGGTGACCTGCTGCTTGATCGCCTCACCATCCGTCAAACCTTGAGCGACACCTTCGACGAACCCGTGCCACCGCGTAAAAAAACCAAACCGGATCTGACCAAGCTCTATGTCGACAACGAAACCGCACCGGCGTATTTCAGTTTTGACACCGACTTCAACCTCACCGACCCCAAGCACCTGGCGCAGTTTTCCGCCAACAGCGCCAAGTCCAGCCACCTGATGCAACTTGACCTGGGGCAAGGCCGCGTAACGGTGATCACCGACAGCGACCTATGGAAAACCGCAGATATCGGCAACCATGATAACGCCTGGTTGCTGTGGTACCTGAACCAGGGCACTGACGTCACCTTGCTGTTCAACAGCGACACGGACGATCTGTTTACCCTGTTGCTCCGTTATTTCCCCCAGGCCCTCGTCGCCCTGGTTGCGCTGCTTGCCTTGGGGCTGTGGCAGGCAGGCATGCGCCAGGGCCCGATCCAGGCACCGGCTCCCAAGGCTCGTCGCCAACTGCAGGAACACTTGAAGGCCAGCGCGGATTTCCTATTGCGCCGCAGCGGCCAGGGCACATTGTTGCAAGCCTTGCAACACGACATTCTGCGCGCAGCCCGGCGACGCCATCCCGGGTTCGAACACCTCGATGCGTCAGAGCAACGCCAAGTGCTGGAACACCTTACGCGACAACCCCCTCACATCATCAGCCAGGCGCTTGAGCCCGTTGCACTGAAGCGGCTTTCCAGCGCCGACTTCAGCCGACAGGTGGCGCACCTGCAAACCCTCAGGAATGCCTTATGAGCGACTCTCCACTGACCGCCGAAAACCTTCAGCATGCCAGCCAGCAGGCCCAGGCGCTGCGCGTGGAATTGCGCAAGGCTGTGATTGGCCAGGACCCGGTGATTGACGACGTGCTCACCGCCCTGATCGCAGGCGGCCACGTACTGCTCGAAGGCGTGCCTGGCCTGGGCAAGACCTTGCTGGTACGGGCCCTGGCCCGCTGCTTTGGCGGTGATTTCGCGCGTATCCAGTTCACCCCGGACCTGATGCCCAGCGATGTCACCGGCCACGCCGTTTACGACCTGCAGACCGAACAGTTCAAACTGCGCAAGGGGCCGTTGTTCACCCACCTGTTGCTGGCCGACGAGATCAACCGTGCACCCGCCAAGACCCAGGCAGCGCTGCTGGAGGCCATGCAGGAACGCCAAGTGACACTGGAGGGTGAAGCATTACCCATCGGCCAACCCTTCATGGTGCTGGCGACCCAGAACCCCATCGAGCAAGAGGGCACCTACCCACTGCCCGAGGCCGAGTTGGACCGCTTCATGCTCAAGGTGCGAATGGACTACCCGGATGCTCTACAAGAGCTGGATATGGTCCGCGAAGTGACTCGCTCGTCCAAGGCAGACATGTTGGAGGTGCAGCCGTTACGTACCGTGCTGCAAGCCGAGGACGTAGTACGGATGCAGCAAATTGCCAGTGACCTGCCGTTGGATGAGCAGGTGCTCGACTACGCCGTGCGCCTGGCCCGTGCCACGCGCAGTTGGCCGGGGCTGGCCATCGGTGCCGGCCCCAGGGCCTCCATCGCTCTGGTACGCGGTGCCCGTGCCCGTGCGCTGTTGCGCGGTGGCGAATTCGTCACCCCCGATGACATCAAGGGCTGCGCCCTGGCGGTACTGCGTCACCGGGTACGCATCGCACCAGAACTGGACATCGACGGCTTGGAAGTCGACCAGGTGCTCCAACAGTTACTCGACCAGATTGCAGCACCAAGGCAATGACGCGGCCATGAAACCGACCCGTCTGCTCCTGACCTGGCTGAGCGTCCTGCTCGGACTGAGCACCCTGTTAGGCGCCTCGGCAGCGTTGCAGTTGAAAGTGCCCGCCACCTTGCATTCCGTGGCCTGGGGCCTGCTGCTGGCCCTGTTGCTGTTGGCGATGCTGGATGCCGCACGCTTGCGTCGCCGTCCCTCGGCCCGCGTGTACAGGGCATTGCCCGGCAGCCTGGCACTGGGGCGCTGGGAAGAAATACGCCTGTGCCTGGAGCACGACTATAAACAGCCACTGACTGTGCAGGTGTTCGATCACGTGCCCGATGGCCTGGGTGAGGAGAACCTGCCTCAATCCATTCAACTACGCCCCGGTGAACGTGCTGAGCTGGGCTATCGCGTGCGCCCCTTGCGGCGCGGGCACTTCCATTTCAGTCGCTGTGAACTGCTGCTGCCAAGCCCACTGGGGCTGTGGTCGGCACGACGCTGGGTCGAAACCCACAATGCCACCCGTGTTTACCCGGATTTCGCACGTTTATACGGTGCGCAGTTGCGGGGTGTGGATAACTGGCTGAGCCAACTGGGTGTGCGCCAACATCAGCGGCGAGGATTGGGCCTGGAATTTCACCAACTGCGCGAGTTTCGTGAAGGTGACAGCCTGCGCCAGATCGACTGGAAAGCCACCGCCCGCCAACGAACGCCCATTGCCCGGGAATACCAGGATGAACGCGACCAGCAAATCGTGTTCATGCTCGATTGCGGCCAGCACATGCGCAGCCAGGATGATGAACTGTCCCATTTCGACCACGCCCTCAATGCCTGCCTGCTGCTGAGCTACGTCGCCTTGCGACAGGGCGATGCGGTAGGGCTGTGCACGTTCGCCAGCGACCAGCCGCGCTACCTGAAGCCGGTCAAGGGTAGTGGCCAATTGAACCTGTTGCTCAATGCGGTCTACGACCTGCAGACCACGCGAAAAACCGCCGACTACCAGGCGGCCGCCAGCCAGTTGCTGGCACGTCAAAAACGCCGCGCGCTGGTGATCATCGTCACCAACCTGCGGGATGAGGAGGATGAAGCTTTGATGGCTGCCGTCCAGCGTATCGGCAGGCATCACCGGGTATTGGTGGCCAGTCTACGGGAAGAGGTCCTTGACCAACTGCGCCAGGCGCCTGTGCAGACATTGCCCGAGGCCCTGGCTTACAGCGGCACGGTCGATTACCTCAACACCCGCAACCAACGCCATGATCGCTTGAGCGCCCATGGGCTTTCGGTGCTGGATACCTTGCCATCGGCGCTGGGTGCCGGGCTGGTCACGCGCTACCTGGAGTGGAAAAAAGCCGGGGTATTCTGAGGATGACTGCGCAGGGTCATGGCCAGGAAATGGTCGCGACCCTACGCATAATTCAGACTGAGGCCTGCAAAGGATAAAAGCTGAAGTACTGCAACAGCGCGTTGATCAGGTGCCGGTACTCTTCGGGTGCCTCAAGCACGCTGAACCCCGAGTCGTAATGCTGCGGGGTGACATCCTCGTGGCTCCACAAGCAGGTTGCCGTGAGGTCAATCGCCTTGAACTCGCCTTGCGAAACCGGCACTTTCAAGCGTAGCTCGAACTCCACCTCGGTCATCATGGGTAACGAGCTGATCAGCATCAGACCGTCTTCAGACACATTTCCAAGATAGCCGATTGGCTTGTCAGTAATACGATTGAACACCTGCAGAAAATACGGCAGTTGATGCCGTTCGATCCTTCGTTCAGTAAACATGGTGAAGTCGCCATCCAATAGCCAAAAATCTGGCCGTGCCAGTGATTCGGAACAAGCAATCGCTCGCTCTCCCTGGATCTCGGGGTGACAACAGGTACCGCTTGTCACCAAACAGCTGCCGAGTCCGGGCTTTGCATCCGTTCGAATGGGAAACTGCACAAACAGACATTCAAAGATTAGCGCAAGACTGGCGACAGGCCAGCCATGAAGCGACAAATACCATTACAACGACGCAGGCCTTGGTTTTGCCAGGCCTGCAGCCGGTAGATGCCCCAGTTGCTGCAAGGTATCGAGCCGCGCGCGGGCTCGATAGGCGTATTCGCTAGACGGGTAGTGGCCGATGATGAACTGATAGGTCTGTGCGGCATCGACAAACAGTTTCTGGCGCTCCAGGCACTGCCCGCGCAACATCGAAACCTCCGGTTGCACGTAGCGGCGGGTACGGCTCTCGCGATCGACCTGGGACAACTCCAGGGTGACACGCTCACAATCACCTACCCCATAGGCGCGGTAAGCGTTGTTCAAATGGTGGTCCATCGACCAGCGGGTACAGCCGACAACACTGACGGCCAGGGCAGCAACGAGCAAAATTCGCATGGGGTTCTCCTGTCTTGTGCAGTGTATCGACCCCTGGTCGAAAATCTTCAAGGCGTTTGCCCATTCAACCGCAGCCAAAACAAGCCAATCGTCGATAAGTAGTGCAAACGAACAATGACTACAACGAAAGAGCATAGTAGCCTTCCCCAGCGCTTGAACTCAGGAGTCCGTGCATGTCCGTCCGTCGTACCAAAATCGTCGCCACCCTTGGCCCGGCCAGTAACTCGCCGGAAGTCCTCGAACAGCTGATTCTGGCTGGTTTGGACGTCGCCCGTCTGAACTTCTCCCACGGCACCCCGGACGAGCACAAGGCTCGCGCCAAGCTGGTGCGTGACCTGGCCGCCAAGCATGGCCGCTTCGTTGCACTCTTGGGCGACCTGCAAGGCCCGAAAATCCGTATCGCCAAATTCACCAACAAGCGGATCGAGCTGAAGATCGGTGACAAGTTCACCTTCTCCACCAGCCACCCGCTGACCGAAGGCACCCAGGACGTGGTGGGCATCGACTACCCGGACCTGGTCAAGGACTGCGGCGTCGGTGACGAACTGCTGCTGGACGACGGCCGTGTGGTGATGCGCGTCGACACTGCCACGCCGACCGAACTGAACTGCACCGTGATCATCGGCGGCCCGCTGTCCGACCACAAAGGCATCAACCGTCGCGGTGGTGGCCTGACGGCGCCGGCCCTGACTGAAAAAGACAAGGCTGACATCAAGCTCGCCGCCGAAATGGAAGTGGACTACCTCGCCGTGTCCTTCCCGCGCGACGCCGCCGACATGGAATACGCCCGTAAGCTGCGCGACGAAGCCGGCGGTACCGCCTGGCTGGTAGCGAAGATCGAACGTGCTGAAGCCGTGGCCGACGATGAAACTCTCGACGGCCTGATCAAGGCCTCCGATGCCGTGATGGTTGCCCGTGGCGACCTGGGCGTGGAAATCGGTGACGCCGAGCTGATCGGTATCCAGAAGAAGATCATCCTGCACGCACGCCGTCACAACAAAGCTGTGATCGTTGCGACCCAGATGATGGAGTCGATGATCCAGAACCCGATGCCGACCCGTGCCGAAGTGTCCGACGTGGCCAACGCCGTGCTCGACTACACCGACGCCGTGATGCTCTCGGCTGAAAGTGCCGCCGGCCCTTACCCGCTGGAGGCCGTGCAGGCCATGGCGCGTATCTGCGTCGGTGCCGAAAAGCACCCGACCAGCAAGACCTCCAGCCACCGCATCGGCAAGGTCTTCGAAAGCTGCGACCAGAGCATCGCCCTGGCTGCCATGTACACCGCCAACCACTTCCCGGGTGTTAAGGCCATCATCGCCTTGACCGAAAGTGGCTACACGCCGTTGATCATGTCGCGCATCCGCTCCTCGGTGCCGATCTACGCGTTCACCCCACACCGCGAAGCCCAGGCCCGCGCGGCCATGTTCCGTGGCGTGTACACCATCCCGTTCGATCCGGCGTCACTGGCGCCGAACGAAGTCAGCCAGAAGGCGATCGACGAGCTGGTCAAACGCGGCGTCGTGGAGAAAGGCGACTGGGTCATCCTGACCAAGGGCGACAGCTACCACACCACAGGTGGCACCAATGGCATGAAGATCCTGCACGTGGGCGACCCCCAGGTCTGAGTGACAGGCTGAAAAACAAAAGCCCCGCCATGTGAATGGCGGGGCTTTTTGCATTTCAATGCAGGCCACTGTGTTGAATTTCAGGGCCTCATCGCAGCATAGGTGTCTACACAACTTTTTAGTTGTAGCCGTCAACGGTAACCATGATGCGAAGCGAGTCGCTCTTGATCTTGCTCTTGATCTTGCTCTTGATCTGCTTTTGATCTTAGGCGCCCCGTTAAACCACGCTGGCCGGAATTCGACAGGGATTTGGGGGGTAAACCGGCAGGGATGCCGGTTTAGCCGCCCCGCGCCATGGATGGCGCGTGGCGGCGGCCCCCCAAATCACTGGCGGATTACGGGCACACCGAGCCTAAGCGAGGTGCCGAGTGGTGGGGCCCCCCGGTGTCAGGATAGTTGTCGCCTCTCCTGATTTACCCCCAAAGAGCATACCGAGGGCGGAAAGAGGCAGGTTGTGACGTACTATTCTCCCGAACG
>NZ_NKRF01000065.1:0-95392 GCF_003408955.1 Pseudomonas sp. GL93 | reverse complement strand
GCTTTTGTGCCGAAGGAAGATTGCTCCCGCTGGGCTGCGAAGCGGCCCAAAATACTTGCGGGCGCTACGCACCCGAGCGGGAGCAAGCTCCCTCGCCACATTCAGCCCCTCTCCCCCGCACCTCAACAAACTTCCTGATTCGCTGTCAGACGAACTTCTTGAAATTTAAGCAGTTGCGAAATTGCCTACAGTTAAATACTGTATGTGCGTACAGCAAATTAAGGAATGCTCTGTGGCAAAGCCCTCTTCCGCAGCACCTGCATCGCCTGACGCCTACCAGCGCCTGGCTATCCGCGTGCAAAAAATCATCAATTCGACCAACGCCCAAAAAGCCAAGGCAGCGTTGATCTTCCGTTTACCCGATGAACCGGAGAACGATTGGCAACGTTTACTGGAAGAGATTGCAGAAAATGACAATGTCACCCTCGCCTATCGGGATGACGGTGGCGTGCAGATTTTTTGGGTTGTGCCGAAGGAAGATTGATTGTGAGTGCCCGTTTTATTGCTGTGTGCTGTCTGTTTTTACCCTTCACCGCCAACGCCCAAGCCCCTCGCACCTTCAGCGAAGCCAAGAAAATCGCCTGGAAGCTTTACGCGCCGCAATCCACCGAATTCTATTGCGGCTGCAAATACACCGGTAACCGGGTGAACCTGAAAGCCTGCGGTTACATACCGCGTAAAAACGCCAACCGTGCCGCGCGCATTGAGTGGGAACACATCGTACCGGCCTGGCAAATCGGGCATCTGCGCCAATGCTGGAAAAATGGCGGACGAAAAAACTGCACGCGCCATGACGAGGTGTTCAAGCGCGCCGAGGCAGACCTGCACAACCTGGTGCCGAGCATCGGCGAAGTGAATGGCGACCGTAACAACTTCAGCTTTGGCTGGCTGCCGGTGCAAAGCGGGCAGTACGGCTCATGCCTGACTCAGGTGGACTTCAAGGCGAAGAAAGTCATGCCGCGCCCGTCCATTCGCGGAATGATCGCGCGCACGTATTTTTATATGAGCAAGCAATATGGCCTGCGCCTGTCGAAGCAGGACCGGCAATTGTATGAAGCCTGGAACAAGACCTATCCGGTGCAAACCTGGGAGCGCCAGCGTAACCAGACCGTGGCTTGCGTGATGGGGCGTGGTAATGAGTTCGTCGGCCCGGTCAACCTGAAGGCCTGCGGCTGAACGTGGGCGGGGTGCCCGCCCACCTGGCCTGCTGCTACTGCGCAGCCTTGTGTTCGATAATCTCCGACACGGTGTCGTTTTTCTTGGCCCGCGCCATTTTTTCGTTTAGCAGCGCCTGCTTGGCTTCGGCCTCGGCTTTGGTCGCGAACGGCCCCAATAGCACCTCATCCTTGCCGTCGACTTTCACGATATAGAAATTGAACCCGTGTTCCAGCAACCAGGCGGTCAGGTCGGTGATCGCCTGCAACTTGTGGTCCGGCGGGCCGACCCGTATATCCCACTCCTGAGCGGCAATCGCACCGGTTTGCGGCAGGCTTTCGGTCACGGCAGGCTTGGCCTTGGGGGCATCGACCGACTTACCTTCACCGCATCCGGCCAACGCCAACACCACAATTGCCATCGCTACTTTACGCACTGCCCTGCTCCTTTGAGGATCAAAGAGGCAACTTTACCATTCACTGTCTATTCTGGCCGTCATAAACGTTGGCTTAAACAATGCGAATCATGTATCGCGACCTGTATGATACCGCCATGGGAATTAATGTCGCCTCTATGCGTCCTAAAAGAGGCAGTCACAGGGAAGCGCTTCGCAGTAAGCTACACACATCCGACACCTACCCTGTCTGAAACATGTGTCCTTAAAAGTAATTCAAGGAGAAGTCCATGCTTATACTCACCCGCAAAGTCGGTGAAAGCATAAACATCGGTGATGACATTACGATCACCATCCTGGGCGTTAGCGGCCAGCAAGTACGAATCGGCATCAATGCCCCTAAGGATGTTGCCGTGCATCGCGAGGAGATTTACCAGCGTATCCAGGCCGGCCTGACTGCACCCGACAAAAACCAGACGCCTTGAAACGCCTCCAGTAGCCAGCCTTTTCGTTCACTGTAACGGCTGGCGAAAACCCAATTGGCCTGTTCGCGTTTCCCCACGTGACCAGCGCGCCTTGAGCTTTCCCTTCGCTGCAAGATGAAACTGTCAGGATCTCTGGAACTTGTCGCGCTATTGGCAGCCCAATTTCTGACACTTTATCCTGCCATCAAAGTGCATTTCAGGAACACGTCGATGAGGCCAGCCGCGTCGCAACCGCTTGTTTCAAAATCCTGGATGATTGCCCTGCTGATAGGGCTGGTCTTCGTGGCACTCGGGTGCTGCTTGAGAATGGAAGTGGAAGGAGCCGATCCTGACACTCATTCCTGGTTGGATCTTGCACTTCTGCTCTGTGGCTACCTGCTTGCGTTCTGCCTCAAGCCCATCCAGAAGGTGATCTTGCGCAAGCTGCGCCAGCGCGCCGCTCATCGCCCCCCTGAAAAAACTGCACGCTGAGGGCGTTTACCTGTTATCGGATCGCCGGTATTTACAGCGCCGCCGCACCACCTATCATTGGGCTTGCGCGGTCAGTCAAAGGTGCAGATACAGATGGACACCCTTAGCAAAACCCAGATCGAATCGGCATTGGCAGCGCGCCTGCCCAGCTATACCGTTGAGTGCACGCTGCATGCCGACGGGACGCTCTCAGCCGTTCTCAGCGGCCCGGGAACCGATCACTTCGCCATTACCGGCATCGTGCGTGCGCATTATCACGGTACAGAAGCCATCAACCGGCTCGCCACCGAGATACTCAGGGAAATGGTGGTGTCGCGCCAGGGGATGAAAAACAGCCGGCTGCAGGCATTGTCAGACCCCATCGACTGCGCAGAAGGCCGCGACCGGTAACGGGCTTGGCCTTCTGCGCATCATGGCGCCAGTTGACGCAAGGACAACAAGCCATCAGCCCCACGCTGGGCTTTCAACGCACTATATTCCTTGATGCAAGCATGGGCAGTCACCATCGGCGCCACGTGTGTCGAGGTCACCACCATGATATCCGCCCCCGCCGCTTCCCCCGCCTGAATACCCACTGCGGCATCCTCGAACACCAGGCAGTCTTGCACCGGCACGCCCAGGCGCTGGGCCCCCAGCACATAACAGGCCGGATCGGGCTTGCCCGTCTTCACATCTTCGGCTGTCACCAGTACCGCCGGCACCGGGATGCCCGCCGCTTGCAGCCGGCGCACGGCCAATGCCTTTGGCGCTGAGGTGACCAACGCCCATTGATCGGCGGGCAGGCTGGCCAAAAACGCCACGGCGCCAGGAACGGCCACGATGCCTTCGACATCGTCCAGCTCAGCCTCGGTGATCCATTGGGCTTCTACCTGTGGATCGACACCCGGCAACGCCTGGCGGGTGATCGTATCAATCGCGCGGGCACCATGAATGGTGTGCAGGAACGCTTCCACATCCAAGCCGTGCCGTGCAGCCCAGATGCCCCACACGCGCTCCGCAGCGGCAATGGAGTTGAGCAGGGTCCCGTCCATATCGAACAGAAAGGCGCGGTAGCGCCGGGTAAATACGTTTGGAGTTGGGGTGGACACTGCACGGCTTCCTCATGGGCTGGGCCCTGCAATCTACGGATCACCTCGACGCTTGTAAACGCCGAGTCCTGGCCCGTCAGCTCCAAGGCAAAAATGACGAACTTGTCATGATCCTGTTGGTTGGCTGTTGGGGTCGCCTGGTTACCGTGAGCTCACTACCAACCCGGAACGTGAGACACCACCATGAAACTGATTGCCCTGGGCTTCGCCGCTTTGCTCGTCATTGGCTCGGTATTCGCTGCCGACGCCGCCCCTGCCGCCAACGTGATCCATGACAAAACCGGCTTCTTCGTCCACTTGGATGTCGCCAAGGTGTTGTCGAGCACCGACACCTACGGCCAATGCGGGGTTGTGCCCGCGCAACTGCGCTACCTGGACCACCAAGACCGCGAACATGTGCTGGATTACCAAGTCCAGGGCACCGGTTGCGCCAATGACAATTGATCGGGCTACACTGGCGCAACTTATTGAAGCAGAGCACTTCCCATGAACATCCTTGTAATCGAAGACGAACCCAAGGCCGGCAATTATCTGCTCAATGGCCTGCAGGAGCTGGGGCATTGTGTGAGCCTGGCCCGCGATGGCGTGGACGGTTTGCACCAGGCCCTTGAAACGCCCTTCGACGTGATCGTACTGGACGTGATGATGCCAAAAATGGATGGCTGGGAAGTGCTGCGTCGCCTGCGCAAGGAGGCCGATACCCCGGTGCTGTTCCTCACCGCCCGCGATGACATCGCCGACCGCATCAAAGGCCTTGAACTGGGTGCCGATGACTACCTGATCAAGCCCTTTTCGTTCGCCGAACTGGTGGCGCGCCTGCGCACCCTCAACCGTCGTGGCCCGAGCAGGGATGAAGAACAACTGCACATCGCCGACCTGCACATTGACGTACTCAAACGTCGAGTGACCCGCGCCGGCACGCGCATTACCCTGACCAACAAAGAGTTCGCCCTGCTGCATCTGTTCGCAACGCACCAAGATCAGGTGCTGTCCCGCTCGCTGATTGCTTCGCGGGTGTGGGACATGAACTTCGACAGCGACACCAATGTGGTGGACGTCGCCGTGCGCCGCCTGCGCCTGAAAATCGACGACCCGTTCCAGCTCAAGCTGATCCACAGCGTGCGTGGCATTGGCTACCGCTTCGATACCCAGCCATGAACCGCCAACACCCTTACTCCCTGACCCTGCGCCTGGCGTTGATCTTTGCCCTGCTCGCCTTCGTCCTGCTGGCAACCCTGGGCGTGGCGCTGTACCGGGAACTGGAGCGCGAACTGATCCGCCGCGATGACGCCGCGTTGATATCCCGAGTGGATCAGCTACGCAACCTGCTCAACGACAGCAATACCCTGGACCTGATCAAGACCAAGCCAGAGCTGTTCCAGAATATGTTGGGCAACCGCGAATCCGTGCTGAGCATTGCCGCCCCCGGCAAACAGCCACTGCTGCTGGTAAACCCGGGGAATATTGAGTTGCCGTCGATCCAGCCGCTGCCCAAAGATCACAAACTCATGTTGAGCGACGTGCAACATTTGCCAGGCCTGAACGGTATTCCCTTCTCGGTGGTGGCCGTGGCCATCGACTCCGGCGACTTGGGCAGCCTGCAAATCACCAGCGGCCGCCTGATGACCGAGCGCACCGCAGTGCTCGCCAGTTATCGACTCAGCGTATACATCCTGGCGAGTATCGCCGCGATCATCCTGGCGCTGGTGGGTTACCTGCTGGTTCATCGTGGCTTGTTGCCGTTGCGCCGCCTGGCCCGGCATGCCCAGGGGATCGGCGTCAGCAACCTGGCCGAACGCCTCGACAGCCACGGCGCACCGAAGGAATTGCTGCCCATGATCGACTCGTTCAACACCATGCTTGAACGCCTGGCCAAAGGCTTTGTACAACTGGGCCAAGTGTCCACCGACATGGCCCATGAACTGCGCACCCCGATCAACAACCTGCTCGGCGAAACCCAGGTGGCCCTGCAGCAGCACCGCAGCATCGAGAGCTACCAGCAACTGCTGGCCTCCAATGTCGAAGAGCTGGAACGCCTGGCGCGGATGCTCGACAACATGCTGTTCCTGGCCCGCACCGACCCCGCCAGCGCACTGCGCCAACGCCAGGCGCTGGATGCAGCGGATGAAGTGGAACGCATCGCGGATTACTTCGAAGGGCTGGCCGGTGATGTGGACATGCACATCACCGCCTTGGGCGAAGGGGTGATCTGGGCTGAGCCGATGCTGCTGCGCCGTGCCTTGGCCAACCTGTGTGCCAACGCGATCAAGTATGGCGCGCCGGGCTCGGAGCTGAGTATCCAGGCAGTGCCGGATGGCACAGGCATCAACCTGAGGGTCAGTAACCACGGCCAGACAATCCCCGCCGAGCACCTGCCACGGCTGTTCGAACGGTTTTACCGGGTGGATGAATCTCGCGAGCGGTCATCCCAGTCCAACGGGCTGGGACTCTCGATCGTGGCGACCATCATGCAGCTGCATAACGGGCGGTACCGCGTGAGCAGTGAAGATGGCGTGACCTGTTTTGAGTTGTTTTTCCCCGGCCGTGAAGCCTGAGGGCGCTGCAACTCAATCAAACGCACCGTTCAGAACTTCGTAGATGATACCGGTCGCAATGGCCACCAATATCAAGTCGGTTCCCGCTTGCTGCCATTCGTAACCATCATAACGAGGCAACTGCCCCAGCAAGCGGCCGTCCAGCTTCTTGGCAATTCCGGGCGGCAGGGGCTTGCCGCGTGCCAGGTTTTTCTGAATGCCAGGCGGTAAGGCCGGGCCAGCGCGCCAATAATCGCGGTGCCCGCCCAAGACATTCAGCACAAGACTGCGATCAACGCTGAAGTCATTTCTGGAGTGACCGCCCTTGTCTTTGGCCTTACCCGGCCCGCCCTGGGCATTACCTTTGTTATTACCGTGACCTTTGCCGTTGTCCTGCCCACCATAGGCATCACCCTTGTTATTGCCTTGGCCTTTGCCATTACCTGGATCTGCAAGGGCAAGGCCACTGGTCAAAGACAGTGCAAGGGACAACGCAACCGACACGAACTTCGTACGCTTTAACATGGCGGCTTCCTAAGGCCAATATGTGCTTGAACTGTAGTTGAAATCGCAACACAGCGTACACAAACAACAACGCCTGCCGTCAGCTCACCTGACCACCACTCAAGGCGATATCTACTTGGGTTTGCCAGGCTGCCAACGCCGCCACACGCAATCCCTCGACTATTGTCGATAGCGCCATCGACGGCTCGCCCGACTCAGGCAAGCCAGGCACATGAATAAATCCACTGCGTACCCCTGTCCCCGCCAGCGCATGCTGCAAGCGATAAAACACCTGATTACACACAAACGTCCCCGCCGTTTGCGATACCGAGGCGGCAACACCCGCCTCACGCACCGCTTTGACCATGCCCTTGATCGGCAACGTTGAGAAGTACGCCGCCGGGCCGCCATCCACTACCGCGATATCAATCGGCTGCGCCCCCAGATTGTCGGGAATACGCGCATCATTAACGTTGATCGCTACGCGCTCGATGGAAATATCGCTGCGCCCAGGCCCCAGGCCCGTGGCGATGACCATTGCCGGCCGCAGTTCCTTGATCAACTGCAGCAAGGTTTCGGCAGCGGTGGCAAATGCGCAGGGCAAGCAACGCGCAACCATCTGCACCCCCTCGCACAACTGCACACCGTCCAACTGGCGCACGGCCTCCCAAGAGGGGTTCACCGCCGCCTTATCAAAGGGCTCGAAGCCCGTCAGCAGTACGCTTTGCATAGTTGCCTCACATCAACAGGTAAAGCAGCACGATATTGACCACCAGCATCATCAGCGCCGTGGGTATCTGAGCCTTGATCACCGCGTTTTTGTCCGGCAGTTCCAGTAGCGCCGCCGGTACGATATTGAAGTTGGCCGCCATCGGCGTCATCAACGTACCGCAATAGCCGGAGAACATACCAATCGCCGCCATCACCGCAGGGTTGCCGCCGTAAATCCCCACCAGCACCGGCACGCCGACGCCACCGGTCATGACCGGAAAGGCCGCAAAACCATTGCCCATGATCACGGTAAACAAGGCCATGCCCAACACATAGACCATTACCGCCACCAACTTGTAGTCCAGGTTGATGTAAGTGGTAGTGACATGGGCGACCGCCGTACCCACCCCGGCCTCATTGAACAACAGCCCGAGCATCGCCAGCATTTGCGGGAGCACCATGGCCCAGCCCAGGGCTTCGGTCAGGCGACGGGATTCGCGTAACGCCTGTACCGGCGTATCACGGGTCAGCCAGCAGGCCAGGCCAAGGGCGATCAGGCAACCGATGCCCAGGGAGACAAAGGTGGTGTTCTTCGGGTCCAGCAGCGGTACGCCGCCGATTTCGGTGTGTTTGAGCAACACCGAACCAATCACCGTGGTCAGCGGAATCGCCAACGCCGGGATGAACAATTTGTGGCCCAGGCGCCCGGCACTGGCGCGGGACGCCTTGTCATGCAATTCGGCATGCTGGCCACGACCAACGCCGCCCAAGCCTGCAATCAATGCCATCACCACCACACCCCCTCCGATGACCACCGAAGGCAGGCGCTCACCTATAAGGAACGGCACCGCAAACAATAACCAGAACAGCGCACTGGACCAGCGCTTGGGGTGGGAACGGTCGAACAGGATCATGCCGGCGGTGATCAGCAACAGCACACCCGCCAGCCAGTACAGGTATTGAATGGAAATAATCATTGAGCAGCCTCCACCGGGGTGGTGGCCGAGCTCATTTCGCGGGTTAAGCGCCGATCGAAACGATGCAGCCGGATCGCGTGAATGATGAAGGCACAGATCGCCGTCGGGATGCCCCACACCGCAATGTGCAGCGGCTCCACATCAATCCCCGAGCCGAGTAGGAAAGTGTGCATCAACGCAATCGCACCAAAGGCCACGAAGATGTCCTCACCAAAAAACAACCCGACATTGTCGGTGGCAGCGCACATGGCCAGTACCTTGTGGCGCAGCTTGTCAGGCAGCTTTCCATAGCGTTTTTCCGCCGCGCCCTCAGCCATCGGCGCCAGCAGCGGCCGCACCATCTGCGGATGCCCACCCAGGCTGGTCAACCCCATGGCAGCCGTGGACTCACGCACAAACAGATAAATGATCAGCAAGCGCCCGACCGTGGCGCGTTCGAAGCGTGCGATCCAGTTCTGCGCATGCAGGCGCAGGCCATGACGCTCCAACAGGCCAATCACCGCCAGCGGCAATAACAGAATCAGTTGCAAGGCACGGGTCTGAAGGAAGCCATCGCCCATGGTGGCGAGAATTTTTTCCAGCGGGAACTGGGCAGCAAGCCCGGTGGCGACGGCGGCCGCGGTGACCACCAACAGCGGATTGAAGCGCAATACAAAGCCAACCACGATGACAAGTACGCCGATCAACGGCCATAAGTTCACAACAGTTTGCATGGCGAGGAGGTCCTTTAGTGCGCGCTGCGGCGCCATTACAGCAGGATGTGGGCAAAGGGGTCACAGCTTGAAAGTGGCGTGCAGTCGGCTCGGTTTTTTTATTGTTGACCTGGCAGGTCGAGCGTCAGTGGCGGCAACTTTGCTGCCTTGGGCCGGGGGTGTCCAACAAGAAAAATTGTTGCTGCAAACCAATAATTTTTGTGGGGGGATGGCATCGGGCGGTACGGTGCCTGGAAGGAATCGAGCCCAGTATTTTTGGACAAGCCGTATGGATGAGCTTGCTATGGCGTCAGAAGTGAAAAATCCTGATCAGCACCTATACTCCACAATGCAGCTGTGTGTACTTGCAGTCCATTCACGGCGTCATGCCGACAATGAGGGGTTCCCGCTATGTATGCCGGACAAATGAGTAATATGGCGACCACGCTTGGCGAGATACGCTGCCAACTTTTCGCTCAGGTGATCTGCCTGCTGGCGGTGGCGACGCTGTTCGCCTGATTGAACACTCCAGCCCTGAAAGGACGCCGCCCGGCGCCTTGACTTTCTTTTGCCCAAATTTCAGCCAACAAAAAAGGGCCCACCTTTCGGTGGGCCCTTCCAGACCGCCCAGCAGAGCGGATTTTGTTTGGTAGGCGCGATTGGACTCGAACCAACGACCCCCACCATGTCAATGTCTGCTTGCGCAAGCTGCAAGCCTTGGTGCTCTTGGATTTCACAGAACGCCCATTCACATCATGAGGCGTCAAAAATGGCCAATATTCGCTTACTTCCGTCCGGCAACTGGAACGCTCAGGTACGGATAAAGGGTAAATCTCCCCAGTCAAAAACCTTCAACACCAAAGCTCAAGCAGAGTCATGGGCGAACCAGATCGAAGCCGTGACGATGGATCGCAAGCATCACACTATCTATACGTTAGGTATGACGTACTGCGAAACCATGCTTAAGGGCAAAGGCAGCTATGACCACGCACTGAAAATCGTGGAGCATCTGGGCAGACACTTCACCCAGCCCATTCACGAAATCACCCCGCAGATGATCAACGACTTCAAGATAATGCGATTGAAGAAGGTGAAGCCGTCCACGTGCAGAACTCAGCTCGCATTCATGTCGAGGTTCTACCGATTCGCCAAACGCGGTTTATTGATCGACATTCATAACCCTGTAAGTGATATTGCACTTCCAAAGCCAGACCGGTCTTCAGACAAGGTAATCCGGGCAAGTGAGCTTGAGCGATTGCTGGAAAAGCTCTCTCCCACTATGAAGCTCATTGTTGAATTGGCATACGAAACAGCCATGAGACGGTCCGAAATTCTGAAGCTGACGAAAGACTGCATACACCTCAAAGACCGTATAGCCGATGTGATCGACGGAAAGAACGGCACACGATCCGTTCCCCTCACCCACCGCGCTGTAGAAATTCTTGAACTCGCCCAGCTATGGGCCACTGTGGAGCGTCATCCCAACAACCTGATCTTCACTGTCACTCCACACGCTGTAACTCAAGCGGTGCGACTGGCACGTGTTAAGGCTGGATTGGATAGCAGTGTCAGGCTACATCAGCTCAGGCACACCAGAATTACTAACGTCGCGAAGAAGGGTTTCAACAACGCACAGATAATGATCGTCTCAGGACACAGGGATACGCGATCAGTTGCTCGCTACTCACACCTGAATGTCAGGGACGTGTTGCACCTAATCGACTGATCAAACTAGAGGGGTAGCCACGATGAATTAGGAATTGGCTGCCCGCCCCAATCCAAATGGTTTAGCCGCCTCCCATTCAAAACAATGGTCGAAGCACTGGGACTTCTTTCGCTGCAAGCACATAACAACAACCAATAGCAACATAATAGTTGACATTACTTTTAAATACTGTATAATTGCTCGCCTGCTTCAGTGAGCAGACAGACAATCTGGAAACCTCCACGCGACCACCGATCCAAATTGGTGCCTTGCAAGGAGGTTTTTTTGCGTCTGCGATTTACCAAAACCAATTGGCAGCACCCCGAGAGGAATTGCCTATGAATTGAACTTAAAGACGGAGAAATTAAGATGACCAGTATCGCCCCCAATAAAGTGATCCACACCGCTGTATCCGCTCCTGGAGCGGGCAAGACTGAGGCACTCATTAGCCAAATTCCGTCTCTGCTTTCTGCGGGACGCTCCATTGCTCTAGCACTCCCCACCCTAGACCTCACCGATAGCTTTGTTAGCCGTTTACCAGCTGGCCTGCCTTACCGTGTCATCAACTACACCACCTGTGATCACGTTGGTACGGAGCTGATAGCCGCTTTGAAGAAGAAGGCAAACCATCTGATTATCACGACACATCAGAGCGTCTTCGCGGTACGACCAAGTTTGCTCCAAGGCTGGATGCTAGTCATCGACGAACTACCGCCCGTGGTTGATTTTCCAGCGTACCCATTCGAACCATCGGAGCTCGCTCAACTGTTTGTGAACGCAGTGGAGCGGGATGGACGTCTACATATACGGGACGGTTGTGCAGGTGCGATTGAAACATCATTGGCGACCTTCAAGGCCGTATCAGCAGGAGCTGAACGCACTTCGATGTTGAGCAAAGATGGGGCTCGTATCTACGAATGTCTGAAGGATGGGCATCCAGTATTCATTGATTCCGAGATACACAATGGAAACCGGTATGTTCGATCAGTAGTCGAGTCCAACTGCTGGGACACCTTCGCTGCGGCAGAAGAGGTGCACGTTCTTGCAGCCAGTGTAATTGGAAGTCAGTTCGATGATTTTGCTCAGGTTCATGGCGTCACATACGCGAGGTCGGATTTCACGCCAGCGTTTGACGGCTACACCTCTGCTGTCACGATCTACCCTGTCATGCCGAAGGGGCGTAACTACAGCAAATCCGCTGTAACAATGCCTACACATGATGGAAGCACTACTGAGCAGCAGAAGCAGGGAGAGCCTCTGGTGATTGATGACATTCTGAAGGCCGCTCTCCAACGGTCTATTGGAACTCCGCTGCTGTTCAGCAACATCTGGGCAAGCTTCAGATGGCTACCAAAGGGAACCGTGTATCGCTGCTCAATCGACAGTCGAGGCTTGAACGAGTATCAGGGCGAAACTGATGCGATTCTTCTGTTTGGTGGAAACCCATCGCCATCCGATCAGCTCGCGCTGGAGTTTCTAACAACAAAGTATGGTCGTGTATTTCGTCAAGGATTCATCGTCACTAGATTCTTGGAACCTAGCTTACAGGCAGCGACTCGGACAGCAGTGCGAGACAGAACCAATACCAAGCCAATACAGCTGTTTGTGCAGGATGGGCGAGTAGCTGAGTATCTTGTCTCCAGCTACATGCCACATGCCGTGATTGACTGGAGCTTGTCTGAAACCATCCCTGTCCTTAAAGATCGTAGAACGACTGAAGACCCAAGGAAACTGGAAGTATTCGAGCTATTTGCACAAGGCAAGAAGAATGCTGAAATTGCAAGTATCACAGACTCACATCGAAACACGATTTCGAATTGGAGAAAGGATTGGCGTTTAGCTCAGGCTGCTTAACATTTAGCAACCTTGTAGATTCAAAATCGTACGCTGACAATTCTGCACATTGATCCTAAGAAGCTTATTAGGAAAGATGTGCAGTTTCACAAATTCTCCTCCCAAAGCTTAATCTTTGGCCATTGAATATTTCTGGGCTAGCTAGCCCAGTTAGGCATTAGAGATAGGTAGAGAAAAGGATGGGGATAGACCCCATCAAACAAAGACAATACACCCTGTTGTAGACAACAAAAGTACGCATTCAGAGTGATACTCTGAAATCAGATCAAAAGCATGGTGGGCTTCGCTTTCCCACCTCTGTAAAGCATTCGCCTCCGGCTCACTTGCTGACACTGGCTGTATGGTTAATGAAATTTAATTGATTGACATACTGATGTGATCAGCAGTGATGCGTAAGCAAATAAGGTGTTGGCGTTGCTTCTATGTGGTAACACGGGAACATTCTCTGAGAACATTCAGGGCGAGAGAACAAAGTGAACCAAGCATCAGACATCAATATCACACCATTGACGGTGGCGTGATTGCCAATCATGATTTATAGAGAGTGAGTTGTCTGTAAATAGACAAATGTGTTCACCCTTAAACAATACACTCGTTAAACAATCAGCCTCGATCATCTACGACCAAAACCAAGTACATCATAATCGTCTGCATGCTTTCCTGAATCCCAACATTGCATGTCATCGCGATAAATCCAGATTACACTTTCACATCTAAAATCAATTCAAAAAAGCTTGCATTTAGCTGCAACTATATTGACTTATTTCAACTAATTTGATACAATGGTAAACATATAGGAGAGAGTCAAACAGCATCCTCATCACCACTCCCTTATGGTGCTACTGTTAGGTTATTTAGCTATTTCTCGACAGTATTTTGGCAGCTCTCCTCCACTAAACAAAAAGGTCATCCTCAACAGGTTGGCCTTTTTTATTTGCCATTCGGCAACATATGAAACCATTCAACCAACTACCTTACTTATATCAAGGAGGCACATTTATGCGCATTAAAAATTGTTTGAGCTGCAAAAAAGAAATGATTAATAAACGGTCCCATATCAAAACATGCAGTTCAACTTGCAGGGTCCGCATCTGGCGAATTAGTCAAAAAAAACATATTCCTTTGAAGTTGCTTTTCACAGTTCAGCACTTTGAAAGCTTGCGGCTTGTAGCGAACAATCTTGGATTGACTGTTGATGCGCTTGTGATGAGTCGTGCACTTGGGACACCACCGACCAGAAGCTGATAACAGCTGTAATTACACCTACTTCCATTGTAAATCAAAGGAACTTAATTCAACGAAAATAAGTAAATACCATTGAGCAATTACCTCGTACTGCACACGCCATCACAACTGATCAAAGCTGTTATCACAACATCTAATATACCCACACCTGATCAACATCACACCTTCCATGCTGCATCAAGCACTGTACTGGATAAGTACTATCGGTTGAAGTCAAAGGCTAATCGTAATGGGACTCTGGTGTCCGCTGGTGAGCTCGCAGCCATTAGCCCCTCGTTCCTGAGTTCACTGGTCGAAACCGGATAAAAATGGCGACCCCTAGCTAGGGTACAGGGTACCTATTTTACCTCGTCTACAAGCCACATAAACTGGGCATGTAAAGTACTAAATCAACCATATGCCAGCCTATTTCTACAATTAACTCTTCAAAAGGAAAAACCCACAATGAATATAGTGAACTTACTCACTACGTACGACCTTGAGCGTCTCTTGGCGACTCAGCAAATCAAACATTACATTTACTTCAAGCAGACAGCAGCCGCGATAGGTAATAAAGCAGAATACCGTCGTGCCACTGACGTCATCGACCAACTGACAACAGAACATGGTATTTCAGCACTGCACCTAGCTCAAGAGGAATACAAATGACAACTAAAGAGAAACAAGCACAAGCACTTGAACGAGAGATTGCACGACTATTAGATGTTGTTAACAAGCGCACGAGAGTTGACGCAAATATAGAAGAAAGAAGAGCAGCAAGGCAAGCACAAGCACTTGTTCAAAAACAAAAGCGAAAAAAATTAACAAGCAATGTTGAAAACATCCTGATTTGAACCGTCAAGCACAGTTGCAACCAAGTCAAGTAACGCAACAACCAGAACAACCAAAGCAATTGACTAATCGCTTTGAAGAGCAAACTGCAGGTTAACAAACTGCTCGCCAGCATTCCCGGTGGTAACCCCATTACCAAGATGAACAAGGTAACTACCAGCGATGACGTCATAAAACCAAAGCTATCGAACGATGAACAATATCGCATTGACATCTTAACCAAGATGAAAGCACGTATCTCACAACAAACGAGGAAGTAAACATGACCAATACCACTACCGACATCAAGACAGATAAGATTACCGTAAATGGCGTTCCACCAAAGTGGGATGATGCAGAGTTTGAAAGCCGTGTAGCAGGCTGGATTCAGGTGTATCACAACACTACGCAATCAATGACTTATGTCACGGCACCATTGTCGTATGATTTCTTGGAACTGGTATCAGCAAAGACTGCTGAAGGCCACCGTATTGCACGCAACCAACTTATCAGCTTTGAAGCACTCAAATACGGTTGCTGGATGATCAAGCCAGAAGCAACACAGACTCAGGACATTGCTGAAATTCGAGTGAATGAGAAGACGAAGTATGTTCAGTTTCTTGAATCTGAGCGTGCTCGTTATCAAGACATGCTACGCCAACAACTCATCCAGTCTGCCGAATTGAAAGAACAAAAGAAAATTGAGGACGCGAAAGCAAAACGACTGACTGAAATCGATAAAGAAGTTAATGAATTGTTCAAACCTTTAGATATTCCAGCGTAACAACCAAATACACGCTGCAAGCTCCTACGAGCCTTTCTGAGAGCTTTTACAATACCACCAACACCACCACCCTTATCAGCCTCTGTTGCGCTAACCGCGTCACAGGTGCTTTTTCACATCTGCAATATAGTCAACATTTGCAACAGGGTTAAATCAGGTGATGAAACACGGATCACAACAGGATCATCCTGGTCGTTCATGTGACGACTTATTGTGCAAACAACTGCTCCAGCCCGCATTTTTACAGGTCTCTGAGCAATTCAGGTTAAGCATTCCCGTAACATTCTCTGCAATTTCATCACAGGCGAAAGAAAAACAGGTGAAAACGAGAGGAAAACGAGTCACTAGCCAACGCTGGATAATCATCCATCACAGACCTTTGCACAAACGGCGTAGCAATGCCGTCACAAGGTGTTGGCGTTAACCATGTCCGGTTTGTCTATCTCATGGCAAGTGCCGATACACGACATTTAGTAACCCCTAAGCTACGATCTTTGTTCACCCAACAAGGACGACAGCCATGTCAGAACAGAACGAAGCCATAGCCAACGCCCTAGAGCTGCTGGTGATCAGTCAGAACGGCATTGGTGCTGCTATCGAAGAACTCGCCAAGTGGGTGGCTGAACGTGGCTCTGTGGATGTGGCAGACAACGCCGTGTCAGCTTTGCAAGTCCTCGACTCAAACGCCGAAGGGATCGCCAGTGCGATCAGACTTCTTCGTCAAGAACAGATATAACAAACCTAGAACGACCATTCAATAAATGTTAAAATTGCTTCTAGAGAGATTTTCAGGAGTCAAGACATGACCACCAATACTATCGACGTAGTGAGCTACTGCCGTGTGTCGAGCCAGGGGCAGGGTGAAAGTGGACTGGGTCTTGAAGCTCAACGTGAGTACATCACTCGTGCAGCCCTACAGAACGGCTGGAACATTATCGGCGAGTTCGTAGATGTCGTGTCGGGTAAGTTGGCAATCGAAGAGCGTCCAGAAGGTGCCAAGGCTTTATCCCTGTGCAAACAGGCGAAGGCAAAGCTGGTAGTTGCCAAGTTGGACCGGTTGTCACGTTCCGTTCACCACATCGCCCGGCTGTTGGATCAGACGATGGACTTCAAAGTGGCGACCATGCCACAGGCCGACAAGTTCCAACTTCACTTGTTCGCTGCACTGGCTGAGCAGGAGCGATCCTTCATTGCCAGTCGTACAAAAGAAGCTCTGGCAGCCCTACAGGCTCGTGCTGATGATGGTGACATACAGTCTGTTGAAAAGATTGCACGCCGTACTGCGGCACTAGAAAAAGGTCGTACCGCTACGAACCGGGCTAAGGCCAACAAAGCCATTCAGGATCGTGTGAGTTCGTGGCAAGAATCAGTGCGTGATCCAATAGACCTGTGTATCCGTAAGGGCGGTCGCACACTGCAACAGGTGGCTGATTGCCTAAATGGAAAGGGCATCACCACAAGCAGGGGCGGTACATGGTCATCTATGCAAGTGAAGCGAGTGCTGCAGAAACTGGCCCTCACACTCCCTACCAAAGAGGATGCTCTGTAGCGTTCTACTGGGCCGACCTCGTGACAGCTCGTCACACCTTTGCCCCAGTGTAAGCGCATTTGTAGTTTGATATCCCTCACTCAAAACTGCCAAGACAAGCTCTCAGCAGCCCTCATGGCCATTCATCCGTGCCAACTCTCATCGGATTTAGCGAATCTGTAGATGGACACCCCCGCTGGAACCCCAGACCGTCAAACTCATCAGACCAATATCCATAGCGGATTTGCACCAACATCACCACCCACCTAAACACTGAAAGCTAACTCCGACTTCTGGGGATCAGGGCTCATCACCTACCTAGTAAAGAGAAAACGATAAAGCCTGCAAAAATGGAGTACAAAACACCACGAGCGATCCAAAGCATTCTTTTCTCCTTTTCCGTAGGCTCTACCACTACATTCGCGTCACACCTCCCGCCACTGTTGACGCTGTCCACATCTGATCCACAGTGCTTACATTTCACAGCTGCACATCGAATAGTCTCAGCGCAAATTGGACAAGCCCTACCATCATTGAAGCTACCGAGGACCTCCACCTGGCGCTTTCCTGCAACAGTCATAATTACACCGACTAAAAACATCAGTCCGCCGATGAGAATGAAGTTTTGCCGTTCGGCCATCAAGCCAATGTTGTTGACTCGTCCGGCCCCCGCCGATACCGAGACATCCATAGCCAATGCACCGACTATGCAAAGCATCCCTACTACGAGCACGAAATACCCAAATTTCCGCATAGCGATTTTCCTTGAAATTGATGATCACAAGCTGAGAAAGAGCAGATTATCCCAAATTCAGATATCTGAAAACCAGATATAGCGTGCGAGGCCACCCTTTGCGACCAGCCGACCATGCCCAAAACCATCTATCGCCGTGAGTACGATGTCCTTCTGTCATTAATCAAGAAGCACAGAAAAGAATCGGGAATGACACAAGCCGACTGCTCAAAAGCGCTGGAGCGCCCACAGTCGTTCATGAGTGATGTTGAAACTGGATCGAGGCGACTAGACATCGTGCAGCTTCGAGATCTGTGCAAAGTCTTGGGAATTGAACTGATAGAGCTAATCGAAGAATTTGAAAATTCACTCTAGTCGGATGATCAAAATTTTTTCAGAAAATCGAGCAACGGCAAGGATAGGCTGAGCGTCATAACGCTTTTTGAAAGCGTCAACCAAGAAGAGCTCTAGACGATACTGGCGCATTGTCATCACCAGTGCTAAATTCAGACACTCTTAGCTTTCGATTATGCCCATCGTGATCGAGCACTCTCTGGTAAAAGGACTTTAAAAATGCTTCAAAGCGGCCATATAAACTTTTTCAATGTCGACAAGTGTGGACTTTATAGTTTTAGCGGAAAAGAACCAACAGCTTTAACATTACCTGAAACTTTTGAAAAGCTAACCGAATGGGCGAAAACGAGGTCGTTTGAAACCACCAACCCTTGGGACCCTAAAAAAAACAGAAACAAAACACCATGTTACTGCCACAAGGTACATTTTGACGAGGCAACTGGTGATTATTTGCTTGTCTTATGGAAAGGAGAGAATGACAAACATGGCCCGCTATATGGTATGACCATAGACGCAGATGGAAAGCCAGATCAGAAGCCAATAAAACAAGCCGATAAACCAAGAAAAGGTAAAGTGGTTTGGGGGAGACCGTGCTATTACTGGGTAATCCCACAAGCTCAATGCATTGCTTCAATTAAATTCGAAAACTCTAGATGTGACTCAAATATGTTTCAGGACTGGGTCACGGGGAGCATGAATTTCAGGGTAGAACTCCCAGAATTTAAAAAAGTCACTACTGACACTGGACTTGTAAGACTTCAGTTTCCTAATGACGAAGAACACCCGTTCAAATATTATTATCAATTTGATCTTAGCCTTAGGACCCTTTCTACATCATCAGCGCCATTACAGGAACTTGGGAAAAGAGTTACACACATCATAAGGCGTGAAACTGTTTCTCTCAACGTGAAAGATGAGCGCAAAGGATGGGTCAAGACATTCGGTGAAATTATTCTACCCTACGCATCTAATAATGACTCAAAAAGCCGTAAAGTCGAGCTTACGGTAGAGGCGAGACCAACGGTTAAAGAAATTCGAGATATTATAGAAAAATTTGGCTCTACAAGCGATAGCAGCGATGGAGACGATGTTGGATTTATTTTGGATAATGGCAGGACGGTTTGGGCCAAGCAATACAGACACTCAGAGAGTTTTTCCATAAACGATGACGGTAATGATATACTGGACGCCAAGTATTTATATCAGACGCTTTCGGCCAATCGCTCCCGCTATCTTTCCCCAATTTTTAAAGATATGCGAGCGACAAAAACAGGCACTTCTAAATGAAAGAGATTGTCGTAGCACTTATTATATCTGCTGTAGCGACATGGCTAGCCTATTATTATGGGCTAACTTATTCTTACTCGGATTTCAAAGACTACGGAAATAATATACTCGCCATATCTGGTATGGTTTTTACAATAATGGGTATTTGGATTGCATTCATTTATCCAAATGCAATACTACGCTTACAAGCTCCAAATAAAATTAAAAACGCCGACTTCACTCAAACCTTAGAAGATACCAGAAGGTTAGAGTCAATTGTCGGATGCATAATGAAATCTGCATTCGTAGCGTCCGCATTATGCCTTGTTTTCTTAGTTAAGATTCTTGCGTCATCCACGCCTTTATACAAGGAGCATATACAACTTGTAAAATCACTGGTTCTGGGAGGAGCAGTTTTTCTAACAATCCTTCAAGGTTCAGCTGTAGTAAGCGTTATGTATGCTAACTTCATGTTTATAGAAGACCTTCATCGACGAAGAGAAAATAGACAAGGCGATAATGATTTTTAGCAATCAAAAAAACTAAACTTAGCCGAGCCCGCATATGCGGGCTTTTTTTACGAAAAAATATATAGAGGCCAGCCAGCACCAATATCAACACTGTGGATAATTCGCTGAAACGACGAACACGACTGTTTCGGTGTTCTGCTGAGCAGCAGTTAAATTCGTTAGCCAACTGTAAATATGCTACCGACTGGAGCTATTAGTAGTAGATTTTTGTTCGTATTGGGGATATATATGTGGATGATAGACTAACCAACAGGAGGTTGCGATGGCCAAGATCACAAGTTTAGAGACAATATCTAGCGAATTCGGCATTGATCCCAAGGAGTTCGAAAAGTTAGACATCATCGACACCCAACTCACTGTCGACACAAATTTATTCATTGACCCTTTACTCCTACCAGAAAGTAAGCACGAAGAAATAAATACGGGGGCCGCAACAGCTTATGAACAAAGATTCGAATTTATAATTAAGCTGCTCGCCGCCTCAAAAGAAAAAGGCGATCTCACTTGGCGAAAAGCAGAAAAGCTTTTCAACTTTTCGGAAGTGAGTTGGACTTGTCTAGGCTATAGCGCATCTGTGAGAGGATCTGGATTTGGGCCAGAGCTCACTTCTAGCACACTAGAAACTGCGGCTCAAATAGTAGCCTTAGGAATTACCGATATTGACTTTTTCATGGGACTGTCACTATTTGAAGAGGGAATAGGTCCTGACAGAATAAGCGACATGACTACTAACATAATACTGCCCAACCTAATAGACTTTACCATAAGACAGAACAACCAGTTAAAATTGCCAACAAAACCATTCAAGATCAAAGATGAAATATTCTACCTCCCTGAAAACCCTCACTCCAAAGATCCTTTGATATTTGTCCCAAGAGATATTGTTAGAGATCTACCAATAGCCAGTGACTGGAGTGATATCTCCCGCATCGCCCGAGAAACTGAAGAGTATCGTGAAAAAGTGAGCGGGGGCATAGGGAAAGTATGGGCCACTATGTCAAAGAGAAGAAAGCAAGCACTCCGAGACAATGCACTTAGAAGCAAAGAGTCGTTTGAGCAGATACTTGAATTACTGAAGGAAGTTCCAAAAACCCCCTACAACTTTGATGCAGATCGAAATGGAGAGGCATTCTGGACGCGACTGAAGGATATTGCAGACCAACACCCATTAATAGTAACTGGCACGCTGAAAAACATAATTAACCTTGAAGAAGCAAAAAAATTAGTAGACACAATAATTAAACAATACCAAGAATTAGTCGAGAATAAAGGAATCTGGAAGGAGCTCTGGTCTGACGACAAAAAACCTCGCAGAGAAAAAGCCGCACAAAGGCTATTTTTTGTTATTGCATACTCATACTGCAAAGCCAACAACTTAGACGTAACTCCCGAAGCCGATACTGGAAACGGTCCAGTCGACTTTAAATTTTCGTTTGGCTTTAATACTAGAATCGTAGTAGAAATAAAGCTCTCAACAAACGATTTAGTCCATGGCTACACCAAGCAACTTGAAATATACAAAAAAGCCGAAGACACCAAGGTTGGAGTATATTTAGTTATTGACGTAGGCAGTTTAGGCCAAAAATACAATGAAGTACAACGAATGAGAAGAGAGGCAATTGAAGCAGACCAAGAAACATCATCTATATATTTAGTGGATGGAAACAGACGAGAGTCAGCAAGTAAACGCAAATAAAAACGATTAAGAAGAAGCTGGAGCCAGAAAGCTAACAACCACTTGACGCTAACTGGCTCACCTTTTCAAATATCGAGCTACTGAATACTGCCTGGGGCAAATACGCCCGATTAACTCCATGTTTCTTGGCAGTTAAAATTTAAATGTATTGAATGGTAGAGTTTTGGCGATAAAGACATATAAAGCATGATGATTTTAAAATAAAAGCTTAAGCTAGTGACCTATACCATCGACAGACACATAAACCCCGTGCGAAGGCTTCTAGGCATTTCTGAATTTCATTTCTTTTTGCTTTCTCCACTGACAAATTGTGAAGGCTAACGTTAGAGGAAGTGTCGTTTTCTTACCAGCTTCCTCCAACTCTTTTAAGTCTACAGCTAACCTTTTTTGCCACTTAAAGGCAATGAAAACATGAGTAAGTTTCAGCCATGCAGCTAGGCTTCTAGGAGCTCCAAAGCTTCAGCGGGCTCAAAGCCGTGCGTATCTCGGTGCCATTGAAAATACTTCTTCGTTTTCTGGCTCCAAGCAGGTACGAAATTACCCAACACACCATCAATGTAACTCGATATAGCCGCAGGCGCTTCGAGGGATGGATGCCTAACAACCATCCCATTCTTTACCGAAATATATCCGAACTCAAAAAGTGGGTCACATCCCATACGGCACATAGGAGCTGCAATATTTTCGATATCTAGCTTTTCCTTTCTGTCACAGGAAGCCCGTTTTTTGATGTGCGCAGCAACCAGCATGTTGCGGGGATATTCGTTTAAGCAGATGCAGCATGTACCAGTGGCCAAGCCTTTAAAGAGGTGCTTCACGATGAAGCGGTGCTCATTCCTAGTAGGTCTCGTAGCAGAACCGTCCGTCTCCACCTGGAGATTAATTTCAGCGCGAGCATCTTCGAGACTTATAGGCTCATCAGCAAGCTCGTAAAGAAGCCTCTCGTGGCGATCAATAATCGCTGCACTGTCTGCCTCGGAAAAGCGATTGAAAGACATACGAGGCTGGCTTTCGGTGCAGAGGAGGATGTCAGAATATGGAATAGAGACATGACGTACATCCGAGACGAAGTAAACGTTCTCCCAAGTGGTGCCCTTACTGACGTCTTTTAAACCCCACAGATGAAGGGCAAGGTCTCGATTACGGGTGCGATGAGTGAACCTCGAGGCTACTGTAACCACTCCCTGGACGTTGAAGATGACTACATCGTTTGGAGCCATCCTCAGCCAAGCAGCTTCGGTATTGCTGGGCGATAGCCCCCAGATATACAGCTTGCCGGAGGGATTCTCTGCTCGCAGTATCGAACCAAGCGCAGGATCAAGAAGGTGCTCGATATCGTCAAGAAAAATGGGGTTGAGTATGGTGTTCTGAAGATTCTTCCTTGCAACTGAATCAGAGCAAGGCTGATACACAACTGCGGCAGTCATTCCTCTCTCCTTGAGTACTTAACAGCATTGCCCTTAGACTTATCTACGGGATACTTCTCGGCATTTAACTTGATTTTGGCTTGAGCCGCTGCTGCAACGTCGATCTGTAGCCTATCTCCCAGTCTCAGCAGGTAAAGTAGAACATCGGCTATCTCTTCTTCAATGGCCTTTACTGCCTCATCGGAGAGAGCAGCGCGCTCACTCTGTTCAGCTGTGAGCCACTGAAAGAGCTCTGTAAGCTCCCCCACTTCACCGGACAATGCCATCACTAGATTCTTGGGGGCATGGAACTGATTCCAGTCCCTCTCGACAGCAAACGCAGCCAGATCGGACTGCAGTTGTTTCAGTACGTCCATTCCTACTCCATGCACCATGCACCATGCACCATGCACCATGCACCATGCACCATGCACCATGCACCATGCACCATGATCAAGATAGCATGGACGCTAACGACTCCGACAACGCCTGTCTAGCCGCCAACACATCACACGCTCACCAAGAACACTCGACAACTCAACACCTCACCGCCCCCTCATGCGAAATGTAGAAAAATCACAGGTCAGAACAGGTATTGCAGGCGTTCACATTGCTCAGTGTGAATGAAGCCTATATTTTGTGAACGTTCTGCATGAATTCCAGGCAACAAAAAAGGGCCCACCTTTCGGTGAGCCCTTCCAGACCGCCCAGCAGAGCGGATTTTGTTTGGTAGGCGCGATTGGACTCGAACCAACGACCCCCACCATGTCAAGGTGGTGCTCTAACCAACTGAGCTACGTGCCTGCTGTGAGGCGGCATTCTACGGAATTCCGAATGGGTGTCAACATCTTTTTTGCAGCTAACCCTATGAATATGCGAATTTTTTATTTGCGACGGGTACACCTGTGATTTTCGGGTGGCTGGCAGGCAATTTTCAACTCAGGTAGGATCGGCGCACTCGTAAAAAATATAAAACAGAGGTTCCAGGATGGCGAACACCCCCTACCCCCAGTCGTATTACGCCGCTTCTGCGAATGCAGTTCCGCCCCGTCCTGTGTTGCAAGGTGAAGTCGAGACCGATGTGTGTGTGATCGGGGCTGGCTATACCGGGCTATCCAGTGCGCTGTTTTTGCTGGAGAACGGCTTTCGCGTCACGGTGCTGGAAGCCGCCAAGGTGGGTTTTGGTGCCTCGGGTCGTAACGGTGGGCAGATCGTCAACAGTTACAGCCGCGATATCGACGTGATCGAGCGCAGCGTTGGGCCCCAGCAGGCGCAGTTGTTGGGGCAGATGGCGTTTGAAGGTGGCAGGATCATCCGTGAGCGCGTGGCCAAGTATCAGATCCAGTGCGACTTGAAGGACGGAGGCGTGTTCGCCGCCCTCAACAGCAAGCACATGGGCCACTTGGAATCGCAGAAGCGGCTGTGGGAGCGCTACGGCCATACGCAACTGGAGTTGCTGGACGAGCGCCGCATCCGCGAAGTGGTGGCCTGTGACAACTATGTGGGGGGCTTGCTCGACATGAGCGGTGGCCATATCCACCCGCTCAACCTGGCGCTCGGTGAAGCCGCGGCCGTGGAATCCCTGGGCGGCACGATCTATGAGCAATCGGCAGCGGTGCGCATTGAGCGCGGTGCCAATCCGGTGGTACACACCGCCGAGGGCAGGGTCAGGGCCAAATTCATTATCGTCGCGGGGAACGCTTACCTGGGCAATCTGGTGCCGGAGCTGGCGGCCAAGTCGATGCCGTGTGGCACCCAAGTGATCACCACGGCGCCACTGGGCGATGAAGTAGCCAAGACTTTATTGCCACAAGATTACTGTGTCGAGGACTGCAACTACCTGCTCGACTACTACCGCCTCACCAGCGACAAGCGCCTGATCTTCGGCGGCGGCGTGGTGTATGGCGCGCGGGACCCGGCCAATATCGAAGCGATCATCCGGCCGAAAATGCTCAAGGCATTTCCGCAACTGAAGAACGTGAAGATCGACTACGCCTGGACCGGCAATTTCCTGCTGACCCTGTCGCGCTTGCCGCAGGTCGGCCGCCTTGGCGACAACATCTATTACTCCCAGGGCTGTAGCGGCCATGGCGTGACGTACACGCACTTGGCAGGCAAAGTACTGGCGGAGGCCTTGCGAGGTCAGGCTGAGCGTTTTGATGCGTTTGCGGGCTTGCCGCATTACCCGTTCCCGGGTGGGCAAATGTTGCGCACGCCGTTTGCGGCACTGGGGGCTTGGTACTACGGGCTGCGAGATAAATTCGGGATGTAGACACTGTAGGAGCGAGCTTGCTCGCGAAAAACGTCAACGATAACGCGCTTGTTCTGAATGAACGCGGCGACGGTGAGTTTTTCGCGAGCAAGCTCGCTCCTACAGGGGCTGCGCTTCAGAGCTGGTCGCGAGCAATCCCGCTACGAATCCGCACGATATCAGCCAATACCGCCAACGCAATTTCCGACGGCGTCCTGCTCCCCAGGTTAAGCCCGATGGGCGCGTGTATCCGCGCCAGTTCAGGCTCCCCCAACCCACCGATGCGACGCAGTCGCTCAAAGCGCTTCTGCGAGGTCTGCAACGACCCCATCACGCCAATGTAGAACGCGTCGGTACGCACCGCTTCCATCATCGCCAGATCGTCGATACGCGGGTCATGCGTCAGCGCAACCACCGCCGTATCACGGTGACAGCCGCCGTCGGCAATAAACACCGACGGCAACTGGCGACGAATCTCCACGCCATTGAGCACCACGCCTTCGAGCACTTCATCGCGTGGGTCGCAGAGAACCACTTCGAACCCAAGGCCGACTGCAAACTCGGCACACGCCTGCGCCACGCTGGAGTACCCGGCCAGCAACAGACGCTGAGCCGCACCGACGCGAATGCGCACCCGCTCACTGTCACGCTCGATGCGAGCCCCCTGTTCGCGATCAACGAACAGGCTGCGCGCCCCGCTGGCCAGGTCCACCTGGCGAATCAAGCGGCGCTGCCCGAGCAGCGCCGACTCCATTTCACGCAGGTGCGCTTGCACCTCGCAGTCAGGCTCGAACGCCTCAACCAATACATCGAGAATGCCGCCACAGGGCAGGCTGACCCGCGAGCGCGGATCGTCCCCTGCGCCGTAGCGCACCACGTTGACCGCATCGAGAAACGCACCGTCGGCGACGCGTTCGAGAAAGTCTTCCTCGACGCAACCACCCGACAACGACCCAATCCACTGCCCAGCGGCGTTCACCGCCAGCAGCGAACCCGGCGCACGCGGAGCCGAGCCGTAGGTGGCCAGCACCGTACAGAGCCAGATGCGCTGCTCCGCCACCGACCACGCCAGCGCCCGTCGTATCACCTGCAGATCCAGATGCTGCATGTCAGTGCGCCCTGTGCTCGATGGACGGCGCCTCAGCCTGCAGCTTCTGCACGTCGCTCCCCGCCAGCTCCGCCGATTGCCCGCCCCAGCCTTGGCGCAGGTAATTGATCAGGTCGGTGAGTTGCACCGGGCTGAGTTTTCCAGCGAAGCCCGGCATCGGTTGCATGTGCTCGAACCCGGAGAACTTCTGCTCACCGATCCCGTCCTCGATCACCCGCACCAGGTTGCGCGGGTCTTCCAGACGCAGCGTGGTGTTGCCGCGCATCGCCACCGCGATGTGCGGCTTGCCTTCACCACCGGCGGCATGGCAACCGGCACAGACGTTCAGGTATTCCTGGCGGCCGCGCTGAGCGCTCGGGCCGAGCTGGTCCACCGGCACTTCGACCAACGCCTTGGCTGCCGGCGGTTTATCGCCGAGCAGGAAGGTCGCCATCGCAGCCAGGTCCGCATCGCTCAGACCCTGGGTGCTGTTGTGGAACACCGGGAACATCTCGTTGAACATCGTGCCTTGGGCGCTCATGCCGTGCTTGAGGAACGTGGCCAGGTCCTGCTCATTCCAACCGCGCGCGGCCAGGTCCGTGGCGAGCAGGCTGGGCGCCAAATAGCCATTGAGGATGCCGCCGGTCAGGCGCTTGTCCAGCTCCATCGCACCGGGCAGACCACGTGGTGTGTGACATTCGCCGCAGTGGCCGAGCACTTCGACCATGTACTGGCCGCGCGTCCAGGCTTCGCTCTTGCCTTGGGCCGGTTCAAGTTTCAGCGCTTTGCCGTACAGCACGTTCCAGCCCATCAGGCCCAGGCGCACGTTGAACGGAAAGCTCAGGCTCGTCACCGGCGCTGCGCGCTCGATCGGCTCGATGGTTTTGAGGTACGCATGAATCGCGTCCGAGTCTTCACGCGGCATCAGGTGGTACGAGGTGTAGGGCATCGCCGGGTACAAGTACGCACCGTCGCGACGCTTGCCTTCAGTCAACGCGGCGAAGAACTCGTCATCGTTGTACAAGCCAATGCCGTGCTCTTTGCTTGGCGTGATATTGGTGCCGTAGATGGTGCCGAACGGCGAGACAATCGGCAGGCCGCCCGCAAACGGCGCGCCGCCCGGTGCAGTGTGGCACGCCATGCAGTCAGCGGCGCGGGCAAGGTATTCGCCGCGCTTGGCTTGATCATCAGCGTGGGCAAACAATACCGGCGCGGCCAGGCCGACCGCCAAGGCCAGGCGGGTCAGAAAAAGCTTCATGCTTAACCCCCCTTGACCAGGCCGAGATCGGTCAGCACGTTGCGGGTGGCGTTGTAATAACGCACGTACCCGGTACAACGGCAGACGTGATGACCGAGACTGTCCTCGATGACTTGTTCCAGCTTGCTGTGCACGGTCGGCTGGCGTTGCAGTTTCTCCACCAACACGGTGGCCGCATTGACGAAGCCCGGCGCGCAATAGCTGCACTGAAAGGCGAACTCGTCCACGAAGCGCTGCTGGATCGGGTTCAGCTCGGTAACCTGGCCCGACTCATCGCGCTTGGCGTGGCCTTCGATGGTGCGCACTTGCTTGCCTTCGAAGTAATGCGCACCGGTGATGCAGGTGCGCACTTCTTCGCTGGTACCGTCCGGGTTGTCGACGATCACCACGCAGGCGTGGCAAATGCCCTGGCCGCAGCCCAGCCGCGAGCCGGTGAGGTTCTTGTACTCGTGCAGGTAGTCGATCATCGGCAGGTCATCAGGGATGTCCACCGGGCCGACGGATTGACCATTGAGGGTCAGTTGAAGCGGACGGTTAGCCATTGAGGGCCTCCTTGATGCGGGCAGCCGTGATTGGCAGGTCGCGAACACGTTTACCGATGGCGTGTGCCACCGCATTACCAATGGCCCCGACAATCGGGATCATCACCACTTCAGCGATACCTTTGGACGGGTCGCTTGGCGACAGCGCCGGCAGAATCTCTGAGGTCTGTTTCCACACGGCAACGTGACGCGCCATCGGCAGACGGTAGCGGTTGAAGTTCCAGTCGCCCTCCCCCGGCCCGCCTTCGTACAACGGCATTTCTTCCATCAAGGCGTGGCCGATGCCCATGGCCACACCGCCTTCGAGCTGGCCCTTGACCAACTCTTCAACCAGCACACGCCCGCACTCGACCCACGAGTGATGATTGAGCACTTCGACCTGCGCTGAACCCTTGTTGACCTTCAATTCGACCAACGTGGCGACGGGGCTGTAGTACGTCACCGCAGCGTTATTCAACTGGGTGGCGGGATAGCTGACGTTCTGGCGATCGAGCAGGTGGAAACCGGCAGCGCTCATCAGCGCCTGCTTGGCTTTCGGTGCGCCGTCGCCGTATTTCACCGCCAGACCGTCGAGCGGCAGGCGCTCGCGCACGCCGTCGATGCTGTACTCAGCCTCGGCCCAGCTCCAGCGGTTAAACCCGTGGACCGTGGCAGCGGTGACCAGGCCGCGCTCGTGAGCACGCTTGGCCAGCTCTTCAAAGCTCAACGGCTGCATGCCGTTGGCGGTGAGTTTGCCGTCCACCCAATGCGCGTCTTCGCGGCGCACCACATAGGGGTTAGCCTGACCGCCGAACGGGCCCTGGCGCCAGATCTCCAGCGCCGCTGGCCACAGGCCGTGGTTGAACAGCACACGCGCCGCTTCACGGGTGGCGTGGCTGAAGTAGTACGCCGAGTTGGTCGCGGACGACGCCGAAGCGAGCTTGCCCACCCAACGCGGGTTGCGCAGCAGGTTGTCCTGCTCGGCCTGGCTCATGATGTAAGGGTTGCCGCTGGTGATCAGCTGCATTTCCTTCCACTCTGTTTCGCCGGTCTTCACTTCGTGTGCCGGGCTGCCAAGGAAATCGGCAACGACCAGCGATTGCGAGGTAGACATACCGGTACCGATTTCGATCCCGATGTGGCGCAGGCTGATGCGACCTTCAGCGTTGAATTCAACACTGGCCATCGGCGCTTCGGAACCGGTGCCGAAGTCTTTCTGACAGATGGCGAAACCAACGCCATACCAGTTATCCGGGTCCGCAGCTTCGCGTTGTTGCTTGATCGCGTCGCGGTTTTTCCACACGTCGTGCACGGCGGCCTTGTCGAGAATTTCGTGCAGCCGCAACGCACCGGCAGGGATCGCACCCTGGGTGTTTTTCATGCCCGAACGCAATGCGTTCTTGCGCCGCAGCTCAATGGCATCTACACCGAGGCGACCGGCGATTTCGTCGACCATCATTTCGGTCGCCGCCATGCTTTGCAGGGTGCCGTAGCCACGCATCGAACCGGCTTCAACGCCACGGGAATGGTATGCGGTGACTTGCAGGTCGTTCTGCGGCATGTAGTAGATCGACTGCGCCGCCGTGGCGCCGACCGCAGCGACCGATGGGCTGTAGTTGACCCGACCACCGCCGTCGACGCTCATGTCAGCGAGGAAGATTTTGAAACTGTGGTCGTTTTTGTCGACCGCCAACTGATAGCGAATATCGAACGGGTGACGCTTGATGCCGCTCTGGAATTGCTCGTAACGATCATTGGCCAGACGCACCGGCACACCGGCGCCATACAACGCAGCGAGGGCGGCGTAGTAGACGAAAATGTTGTGGTCTTTGGAACCGTACCCCACGGTGTAACCGGGGTGCATGTTCAGGTGGGCCAGGCCGAAGCGCGACGGCGAGATCATCTTGGCGGTCTCGGTCGCCACTTCCAATGGGCACTGGGTGGCCACCACGAAGTGCAGGGTCTTGGTAGCAGGATCGTACCAACCGTTGCCGTTGTCCGGCTCCATGGCGGCCGGTTCGATCGAGGGGGTTTTGTAGCGCTCGTCAAACACTAGCCAGTTGTCCGGTGGTGTGTTGATCTGGCTCTTCATGCGCTCGGCGTAGAACAGCCCGCGCTCGGTCAGGTTGCCGTGCAGGTTCGGCTGGGAATTCCACACTGGGCGACGGTTTTTCAGCATCGGGAACAGGATCGAATCCTTGAGGCTGGCGAACTCGTCTTCGTCGGCCGAGGTCGGGCCACCCACGCGCACGTAGCGAAAGCTGCCGTAGGGGTCGCCTTCGTAATACGGCACTTTGGCGCCGTAACGAATCGCCTTGTCATTGAACTTGAGCTTGTTCTTGGCCTGACGGAAACGCTCGAAGTCGTTCCAGATCAGGATCGCCACCGGGTGACCGATGAACATCGGCACTTTGCCCTCGGGCAGCAACGGGTCCGGCGCATGTTCTTCCGGGAAGACGATACCGTCCTTGTCCAGGTCGGCAGCGGTGACAATACGGTCCGGCTGCAGCTCGGCGCCAAGCCACGACAGGTCGTAGCCCGCGTAGATGTGGTCGGCCTTGATGGTTTTGAGCAACATGGCGTGACCCTGCTGCTGGGGCCAACCAGGCATGTCCTTGGAACGGATGTCGCGGGCGAACACCTTGCTGCCGCAGACTTTCGACAAGGCATCGTTACGCTGGCGCGCCTTGCCGTTATGACCGAGCCACTTTTCAGACGGCACGGTCACGCTGTTTTCCATCAAGGCAGCCAGCGCCTGGGTGCTAAGTGGCGTAAGCGTGACACTCACACCCGCCACCAGCCCGCCCTGGAGGAACGAGCGCCGGGTTATTTCACGGTTGGACATGGATCATCCTCTGAGCGGTTATAAATCCGCCCTTATGGTTAAGTACACCGAATCTGGAGACTTGCAGAAGCCTTTCTCGACGAATCAAAAGGCCATGATGACAGTGCAAAGTTGACCGAAGGGTTAACTTTAAAGGTTTCTGCGCCTGCGGCAAATAACCACATTGAAATTTTTTGACACAAGAACGCAAAACGGCCGACAGAATCGAAATGATCTGTCGGCCGTTTGCCGATAATGAGCGCTGGTGGTAGCGAAGAAGATGAGGCTTTTTTCAAACCCCAGACACAAAAAACCCCGGTCTTTCGACCAGGGTCTTTGCTATCGGATCAAGGTGAGCCAGTGGCTTTCCTTGTGCTTCAAGGCGTTCAGTGGGCCTTGAGGCAGATATGGCGCAGCGGACGGGACTCGAACCCGCGACCCCCGGCGTGACAGGCCGGTATTCTAACCGACTGAACTACCGCTGCGTATCGCTTGGCTGATTGAGCATGAACCCTCAACCACCTTTTAAACATCTGACCGATCAGCCTTGGCTGTTCAATCTCAAGCCCGACACATCGAACCTGGAAAATATGGCGCAGCGGACGGGACTCGAACCCGCGACCCCCGGCGTGACAGGCCGGTATTCTAACCGACTGAACTACCGCTGCGCGTCGGTGCAACCTTTAACGTTGCGTCTTGCCCTGAGGCAAAACTCTCAAGAAGTGGTGGGTGATGACGGGATCGAACCGCCGACCCTCTGCTTGTAAGGCAGATGCTCTCCCAGCTGAGCTAATCACCCTTTGCTTCGTTGAGGCCGCGAAATTTACGCAGGTAGCGGACCTAAGTCAATAGCCTGCTTGAAGTTTTTCTGAAAAAGACAAAATCACTTCAAGACGGCTACCGGCCCTACTCGCTGTAAATCATCTTCTTGCTCATGCCACCGTCCACCACAAACTCTTGCCCGGTGACGAACCCGGCCTGGCGTGACAGCAACCAGGCCACCATCGCCGCCACGTCCTCCACCGTACCGACCCTGCCCGCCGGATGCTGGGCATGATCGGCGTCGGTGAGCGGCTCTGCACGCCGCGCAGCGGGGTCACGGGCGTCGATCCAGCCAGGGCTGACCGCATTGACCCTAACTTCCGGACCCAGGCTCATGGCCAAGGCGTGGGTCAGGGCCAACAATCCACCTTTGCTGGCCGCATAGGCTTCGGTGTCAGGCTCGGATTGACGCGCTCGAGTCGAGGCCAGGTTGACGATAGCGCCGCCATGGGCACGCAGGTAAGGCGCGCAGTGCTTGGCCAACAGCATCGGCCCGCTGAGGTTGATCGCCAGCACACGATTCCAGTACGCCAGATCGAGGCTTTCCAGGGTGATATTGCGCGGGTCGGCCACCGCCGCGTTGCACACCAACGCATCCAGGCGCCCGAACTGCCCCAGCACCTCGGCGACACCCTGGGCCACTTGCTTCTCGTCGGCCACGTCCATGGTGATAAACCACGCATTATCGCCCAGCACCTTGGACACCTTGGCACCGCGCTCGCGGTCCAGGTCGGTCAACACCACCTGCCAGCCTTCACTGATCAGCCACGCGGCAATCCCGAGGCCAATGCCTCGCGCCGCGCCCGTCACCAGCGCCACGCGCCCGTTACTGGCCGCTGCGGCCTCCATGGACCACTCGATCACAAGGCCGCCAGCCCGCGGGCCAGGTCTGCCTGCAAGTCAGCAACGTCTTCCAGGCCCACCGCAATGCGGATCAGGCTGTCACGGATGCCGGCCGCTTCACGCTCCTGCGGCGCCAGGCGCCCGTGGGAGGTGGTGCTCGGGTGCGTGATGGTGGTCTTGCTGTCACCCAGGTTGGCGGTAATGGAGATCAAGCGCGTCGCGTCGATGAAGCGCCAGGCGCCGTCTTTGCCGCCCTTCACCTCGAAACTCACCACCGCACCAAAACCACGCTGCTGGCGCTGGGCCAAGGCGTGTTGCGGGTGGCTCTTGAGGCCGGCGTAATGCACCTTCTCGATACCGTCCTGCTGCTCCAGCCACTCGGCCAGGGCCTGAGCGTTGGCGCAATGGGCTTTCATACGCAGGCTGAGGGTTTCCAGGCCTTTGAGGAAGATCCAGGCGTTGAACGGGCTCAGCGTCGGGCCGGCAGTGCGCAGGAAGCCCACCACTTCCTTCATCTGCTCGCTGCGACCAGCCACCACGCCGCCCATGCAACGGCCCTGGCCGTCGATGAACTTGGTTGCCGAGTGCACCACGATGTCCGCACCCAGCTTCAGCGGTTGCTGCAAGGCCGGGGTGCAGAAGCAGTTGTCCACCACCAGCATCGCGCCCTTGGCATGCGCGACTTCGGACAGCGCAGCAATGTCCACCAGCTCAGCGAGCGGGTTGGACGGCGACTCGACGAACAACAGCTTGGTATTGGCCTTGATGGCCGCCTCCCAACCGGACAGGTCCGCCAGGGGCACGTAGTCCACCTCAACACCGAAACGCTTGAAGTACTTCTCGAACAGGCTGATGGTCGAGCCGAACACGCTGCGCGATACCAGCACATGGTCGCCGGCGCTGCACAGGCTCATCACCACGGCCAGGATGGCCGCCATGCCGGTGGCAGTCGCTACGGCCTGCTCGGCACCTTCCAGGGCCGCAATGCGCTCTTCGAACGCACGCACGGTCGGGTTGGTGTAGCGCGAATACACGTTGCCCGGCACTTCGCCAGCAAACCGCGCAGCGGCGTCGGCGGCAGTACGGAACACGTAGCTGGAGGTGAAGAACATCGGGTCGCCGTGCTCACCTTCCGGGGTACGGTGCTGGCCGGCGCGCACAGCCAGGGTATCGAAAGCTACGCCATCGAGGTCGCTGTCCAACCGACCGGCATCCCATTCCTGACTCATGCTGCGACTCCTTATTCAATTCTTTATTTAAGATACAAAACCGGCCCCTCAGGGCCGGTGTTTACTCAGTTGTTATACAGATCGATGATCGCGCTGACTGCCTGGGTCTTGATCTTCGACGAGTCGTTGCGCGCCTGCTCGATCTTGTTCAGGTAGGCCTCGTCGACATCGCCAGTGACGTACTTGCCGTCGAACACGGCGCAGTCGAACTGCTCGATCTTGATCTTGCCACCGCCAACCGCTTCGATCAGGTCCGGCAGGTCCTGGTAGATCAGCCAGTCGGCGCCGATCAGGTCGGCCACGTCCTGAGTCGAACGGTTATGCGCGATCAGCTCATGGGCGCTCGGCATGTCGATACCGTACACGTTCGGGTAACGCACCGCGGGCGCCGCAGAGCAGAAGTACACGTTCTTCGCCCCGGCCTCACGAGCCATCTGGATGATCTGCTTGCAGGTGGTGCCGCGTACGATGGAGTCATCCACCAGCATCACGTTCTTGCCGCGGAACTCCAGCTCGATGGCGTTGAGCTTCTGGCGTACCGACTTCTTGCGCGCAGCCTGGCCGGGCATGATGAAAGTACGGCCGATGTAGCGGTTCTTCACGAAGCCTTCGCGGAACTTGACGCCCAGATGGTTGGCCAGCTCCAGCGCAGCGGTACGGCTGGTGTCCGGGATCGGGATGACCACGTCGATATCGTGCTCGGGACGCTCGCGCAGGATCTTCTCGGCCAGCTTCTCGCCCATGCGCAGGCGCGCCTTGTAGACCGAGACACCGTCGATGATCGAATCCGGACGCGCCAGATAGACGTGTTCGAAGATGCACGGGGTGAGTTTCGGGGCTACGGCGCACTGGCGGGTGTGCAGCTTGCCGTCTTCGGTGATGTAGACAGCCTCGCCCGGCGCCAGGTCGCGGATCAGGGTGAAGCCCAGCACGTCCAGGGAAACGCTTTCGGAGGCGATCATGTACTCGACGCCTTCGTCGGTGTGACGCTGGCCGAACACGATCGGGCGAATGCCGTGGGGGTCGCGGAAACCGACGATGCCGTAACCGGTGATCATCGCCACCACCGCATAACCACCGACGCAACGGTTATGCACGTCGATCACGGCGGCGAACACGTCTTCTTCGGTCGGCTGCAGCTTGCCGCGCTGGGCCAGCTCGTGGGCGAACACGTTGAGCAGCACTTCCGAATCGGAGCTGGTGTTGACGTGGCGCAGGTCAGATTCGTAGATCTCCTTGGCCAGCTGTTCAACGTTGGTCAGGTTACCGTTGTGCGCCAAGGTAATGCCGTAAGGCGAGTTGACGTAGAACGGTTGAGCTTCGGCCGAGGTCGAGCTACCGGCAGTCGGGTAACGCACATGGCCAATGCCCATGTGCCCGACGAGGCGCTGCATGTGACGCTGATGGAACACGTCACGCACCAGGCCATTGTCCTTGCGCAGGAATAACCGGCCGTCGTGGCTGGTCACAATACCGGCAGCGTCCTGGCCGCGGTGCTGGAGGACGGTTAGCGCGTCATACAGCGCCTGATTGACGTTCGACTTACCGACGATACCGACGATGCCACACATGCGACGCAACCCCTACTTAATGAATCTTGACTGAACACAGCTTACTGAGGCGTTTGCGCCGGCAAGAGGTGTTCCTTGAACGGAAGATCAGCGGGTACGCTGATTCCGCTGGCCAGCCACTGACTGCTCCACCCCAATATGAGGTTCTTGGACCAGTCTGCAACCAATAGAAATTTTGGCACGAGTACCGACTCCTGCCACCACGAATCCTGCTGTACCGGCCCCAGGCTCAACGCCCCGCCCGCCACGACCACCAGCAGCGCGCCACGCGCAGCCCCGAAGGCCATGCCGAGAAATCGATCGGTCCCGGACAGGCCGGTGACACGTATCAACTCGCCAATAAGATAATTGACCATTGCCCCCACCAACAGCGTGGCGATGAACATGATGGCGCAGCCCGCGATGACGCGAGCCGAAGGTGTCTCTATGTACCCGGCCAGGTAGACCGACAGTGAACCACCGAACATCCAGGCTACGACTCCTGCGATGATCCAGGTCAGCAACGACAGTGCTTCTTTTACGAAGCCGCGGCTCAGACTGATCAAAGCGGAGATGGCGACGATTGCAACGATCGCCCAATCAACCCAGGTAAATGGCACAGTGCAGCCTACGTACGGATAAGGCGGCGCATTTTAGCAGAGCGCCGGGCTATCGGTAAGCGGTGATTGCGGGTGCTTTGCAAATCAATAGATTGTGACGGGCCAATCGCATTTCAACCCCAGCACAAACCAATGTGGGAGCTGTATCTACACAGCTTAGGACCGAAGCTGAACCTGTGGCGAGGGAGCTTGCTCCCATGACGAACTGACAGACGACGCAGTTCTAACTAACGCGCCGCGATTTAAATGTGGGAGCTGGCTTGCCTGCGATGGCGGCCTGACAGCCGACACCTATCTGCCTGACACCCCACGATCCAACTGTGGGAGCGGGCTTGCTCGCGAAGGCGGCCTGACAGGCGACGCAGTTGGATTGTGTACATATCCATTCCTGCGGTAACGGCCACTTAGGGTTCCGCTCTGACAGCGGGTCACTTTTGGAAAAGAGCCCGGAATGCCGGCCCAGCCAAAAGTAACCAAAAAGGCTCTTGCCCCACCACTCGGCACCTCGCTTAGGCTCGGTGTGCCCGTAATCCGCCAGCGTGATTTAACGGGGCGCTTAAGATCAAAAGCAGATCAAGATCAAGAGCGACTCGCTTCGCATCGTGGTTACCGGTGGCTGTGGCGAACTGCACAGTTGTGTAGATACCTATGCTGCAATGAGGGCAGTATATTCGACATTTTTGTCGATTGAACCACCGCCATCGCAGGCAAGCCAGCTCCCACATTCAGACCGTATTGCCAGCCAAAGCCGGCAGTGGTTCAGCCGCGCTCGGGCTGGAAACGCACTACAAACCCGTTGAGGTTCTGCTGACGGCCCAGCAAATCGCGCAGGCGATCTGCCTCGGCACGCTCGATCAGCGGCCCCACAAACACCCGGTTCTTGCCGTCGGCGCTGCGGATATAGGCGTTATACCCCTGGGCACGCAGCTTTTTCTGCAGGGCGTCGGCACTTTCGCGGTTGGCCAGGCTGGCCAACTGGATCGACCAACTGACCGGCAGGCCATTAGGGTCGATGCGACTCTGCCCCACATCCGGCTTACCCGGTGCCGCAGGCTGCGGCGCTACCGGCTTGGGCGCAGGCGCCGGTGCAGCCGGTTTGGCGGCGACAGCCGGGGCTGGCGTTGGCTTGACCACCGGCACACTTGGCTGCACCGGCATCGAAGGGGCCTGTGAAGGCGCCTGCTGTGTGGCGACCTCCTCCTCGACGGGCACAGGCTCTTCCGGCAACACCTGAGGCTCAGGCACAACCACTGGTTCGACTTGAACCTGCGGCACCACCGGCGCCTGGGGCGCAGCGGGAGCTTCAACCACCACCTGGCGCTGTTCGTCCTGACGGGAAAACAGCATCGGCAGAAAGATTACCGCCAACGCCACCAGCACCAGGGCCCCGACCATTCGCTGCTTGTATGCGCTATCCAGTAATGCCATGTGCAGCTTCCTCCGTGGAGCGCCGGGCCAGCCATTCAAGCGCCTCGGCAACACAATAAAATGATCCGAACAACAGGATTTCGTCCTCGGCCGTCGCTACCGCGCACTGCGCCTCCAGGGCGGCAGTGACGCTTGCATACGACGTCACCGGCGCGCCAAGGTTCTGCAAGGCAGCTTCCAACTCAACCGCAGGACGGCTGCGCGGCGTATCCAGCGGCGCAACGGCCCAAGACTGGACGCTGGCCAGCAGTGGCGCAACCACGCCGTCCAGATCCTTGTCGACCAACAACCCGAACACCGCCAGGCGATTCCCCGCCAGCGGGGTACGCGCCAGACGCTGAGCCAGGTACTGCGCAGCATGGGGGTTATGGCCTACATCCAACATCAGGCTCAGGCGCTTGCCTTGCCAGTCGAAGGTTCGGCGATCCAGGCGCCCCACCACTTTCGTTGCCAGCAAGGTCGTGGCAATCTGCGCGGCATCCCACGGCAGGTCCAGCAGCAAATAGGCTTGCAGCGCGAGCGCGGCGTTTTCCATCGGCAGGTTCAGCAGCGGCAAATCAAGCAGCTCTACCCGTTGGCCACGCGCATCCTGCCCACGCCACTGCCAATGGGCAGCACCGATTTCAAGGTTGAATTCGCGTCCGCGCAGGTAGAACGGACAGTCCAGCTCGCGGGCCTTGTCGAGCAAAGGTTGCGGCGGGTCCAGGTCACCACACAGCGCCGGACGGCCCTGACGGAAGATCCCGGCCTTTTCAAAAGACACCGATTCGCGGGTATTGCCCAGGTAATCGGCATGATCGACACCAATGCTGGTCACCAGGGCCAGGTCGGCATCCACCACGTTGACAGTATCCAGGCGCCCGCCGAGGCCGACTTCCAGCACGACCACATCCAGTTGCGCACGCTCGAACAGCCAGAACGCCGCCAGGGTGCCCATCTCGAAATAGGTCAGGGAAATGTCGCCACGCCCGGCCTCCAGGGCCGCGAAGGCTTCGCACAGTTGGGCATCAGTGGCTTCTACGCCATTGAGCTGCACCCGCTCGTTGTAGCGCAGCAGGTGCGGCGAGCTGTACACGCCGACTTTGAGGCCCTGGGCCTGCAACAGCGCGGCGACAAAGGCACAGGTGGAGCCCTTGCCGTTGGTGCCGGTTACCGTGATCACACGCGGTGCCGGCCGGCCCAACCCGAGGCGGGCCGCTACCTGTTGCGAGCGCTCCAGGCCCATGTCGATGGCGGACGGATGCAACTGCTCAAGGTAGGCGAGCCATTCGCCCAGGGTACGTTGGGTCATAGGTTTGCAGGCACCGGCGGCACGACGATCGGCTCGACCTTAGGCGCGATGTACACAGGCGTCGGCAGGCCCATCATTTGCGCGAGCAGGCTGCCCAGGCGCGGACGCAGTTCGCCACGCGGGATGATCAGGTCGATCGCACCGTGCTCCAGCAGGAACTCGCTGCGCTGGAAGCCTTCCGGCAGTTTTTCCCGCACGGTCTGCTCGATCACGCGTGGGCCGGCAAAACCGATCAGGGCTTTTGGCTCGCCAACGATCACATCGCCCAACATTGCCAGGCTGGCAGACACGCCGCCGTAGACCGGGTCGGTCAGCACGGAGATGAACGGGATGCCTTCTTCACGCAGACGCGCCAGTACCGCCGAGGTCTTGGCCATTTGCATCAGGGAAATCAGGGCTTCCTGCATACGCGCACCACCGGAGGCGGCGAAGCAGATCATCGGGCAACGGTTTTCCAGGGCATAGTTGGCAGCACGAACAAAGCGCTCACCGACGATGGCACCCATGGAACCGCCCATGAAGGAGAATTCGAAGGCCGAAACCACCACCGGCATGCCCAGCAGCTTGCCGCTGACCGAAATCAGCGCGTCTTTCTCGCCGGTCTGCTTCTGCGCGCCGACCAGGCGGTCCTTGTACTTCTTGCTGTCGCGGAACTTGAGACGGTCAACCGGCTCCAGGTCGGCACCCAGTTCATTACGGCCATCGGCATCCAGGAAGATGTCGATACGGGCGCGGGCGCCAATACGCATGTGGTGGTTGCACTTGGGGCAAACGTCCAGGGTCTTTTCCAGCTCCGGGCGATACAGCACCGCGTCGCAGGATGGGCATTTGTGCCACAGACCTTCAGGAACCGAGCTTTTCTTCACCTCGGAACGCATGATCGAAGGGATCAGTTTGTCTACTAACCAGTTGCTCATGCTTTCTTTTCTCCAGTACCGGTGGCTTGAACACAGCCCCGCGTATGCCCTTGAGCTAAATTCATATGTGGCGATGACACAGGCGGGACGGGGTCAGACGTTGGACCTGCCATTTCCCGCCCGTATCCTCAGCCTTCCAGACAACCTGCCAGCGCAGGGTTGCCACTTCGTTTCCGGGCCACCACAGGCGGCGCCGGGCTGTTTTACACAGTGGTAGTTATGGACGGCGGCAGACTGCCAGCCGTCACATCCCACCCCTGCTGTTGCGCACGGCCTGCATGAACGCGCGAATCTTGCTCGGGTCCTTGATCCCCTTGCCCTGCTCCACCCCACCGCTGACGTCCACGGCATACGGCCGAACCTGCTCGATGGCCGCCTGGACATTTCCAGGGGTGAGCCCACCTGCGAGAATAACCGGCTTGCGCAAACCCTCGGGAATCAGCGACCAGTCGAACGCTTCGCCCGTGCCACCGGGTACGCCTTCGACGTAGGTGTCCAACAGAATCCCGCGAGCGCCGGTATAAGCGGCGCAGGCTACGGCGATATCGTCCCCGACCTTGACCCGCAATGCCTTGATGTACGGGCGCTGATAGCTTTCGCATTCCTCTGGCGACTCGTCGCCGTGAAACTGCAGCATATCCAGCGGCACCGCATCCAGGGTTTCGTTGAGCTCGCAGCGGCTGGCATTGACGAACAACCCTACGGTGGTCACGAAGGGCGGCAACGCGGCGATAATCGCCCGCGCCTGCAGCACATTCACCGCCCGCGGGCTCTTGGCATAAAACACCAGGCCGATAGCATCCGCCCCCGCTTCGACTGCCGCCAGCGCGTCTTCTATGCGGGTAATCCCGCAAATCTTGCTGCGAACGGCTGACATGTCGTAGGAACCTCAGGGTTGGGCCGAGAAAGTCCCGGATGGTAACAAAAGCTTTTCCGGGCGTCAGCCGCCAAGTTCGCTGAAACCTGTGAGGAAGTGCGGCCCGATAAAGCGCTCCGGCAATTCAAACTCGTCGCGGTACTCCACATCCACCAGATACAGGCCGAATGGATGCGCCGTGACCCCGCCCGTGCGGCGAATGCGGCTTTCCAGCACTTCCTTGGCCCACTCCACCGGGCGCTCACCGGTGCCGATGGTCATCAGCACGCCCGCGATATTGCGCACCATGTGATGCAGAAAGGCCCCGGCACGGATATCCAGCACAATCATCTTGCCGTGCCGTGTCACCCGTAGGTGGTGGACCTCCTTGATAGGTGACTTGGCCTGGCACTGCCCGGCACGGAAGGCGCTGAAGTCATGCACCCCGACCAAATGCTGCGCGGCTTCGGCCATGCGCTCGGCATCCAGTGGGCGGTGGTTCCAGGTAATCTCTTCATTGAGGTGCGCCGGGCGGATCTGATCGTTGTAGATCACGTAGCGATAACGCCGGGCGATGGCCTTGAAACGGGCGTGAAAATGCGCCGGCATGACCTTGGCCCAGCTGACGCTGACGTCATGGGGCAAATTGATATTAGCCCCCATCACCCACGCCTTCATCGAACGCTCGGCCTGGGTGTCGAAGTGCACCACTTGGCCACACGCGTGTACGCCGGCATCGGTACGCCCGGCACACATCAGCGACACCGGCGAGTTGGCGACTTTGGACAGTGCATTCTCCAGGGTTTCCTGCACCGTCAGCACCCCGGAGGCCTGACGCTGCCAGCCGCGATAGCGCGAGCCTTTGTATTCTACGCCCAGGGCGATGCGGTAAAAGCCTGCAGCCGCCATTTCGGCAGCCGCGTTATCTATATTTGCCAAGAACTGTGAGCCTGATGAGTTGCGCAAAGGCGGGCATTATAGGGCGTCAGGGTGCATGAGAGGGGGCTTTTAATCTGGGGTTTTTGTGGCGAGGGAGCTTGCTCCCGTTCGATAGCGCAGCTGGAGCCGGCTTTTCAGGGGCGCTACGCACCCCAGCGGGAGCAAGCTCCCTCGCCACAACAAGCCCGCTCCCACGTTTTTCCGCGTCGGCCGTTAGATTCTGCCGAGCATTTCCTTGGCTTCGCTACGCTGACCTTCGTCGCCTTCGGTCAGCACTTCGGACAAGATGTCACGCGCGCCGTCCGCATCGCCCATGTCGATGTAGGCCTGGGCCAAGTCGAGCTTGGTGGCCACTTCATCAGTGCCGGAGAGGAAATCGAACTCCGGCTCATCCTCAGCACTCAGCGCAGCATCTTCAGCCGTGAAGGAAGGCTCGATCGGCGGATGCTCCAGGCTCTGGGACAAGCGATCCAGTTCGGCATTGACGTCGTCCAGCTCTGACGAGAAGGCATCGGGCTTGGCCGCAGGATTGCTCGGCTCCTCCGCCAGCGACAGGTCAAAATCTTCCGGCAGGTCGAATTCGTCCAGCGCGGCCGGCGTCAGGGTCGGCGGCTCCACCGCAGGTACATCCTTGATCTGCCCTTCAAGGCCCGACAGGAAGTCGTCATCGGATTGCGACGTCGGCGGGTCCAGTTGCAGGTCCAGGTCAAAGTCCGACAGGTCCTGCGCATCGGCCTTGGGCTCAGTCTGCTGTTGCAGCAACGCTTCAAAGGTTTGCTGGTCTTGCGCGATCTCGGCCGGCGAGGCAGCTTCCAGGTCATCCAGGCTCAGGTCGAAATCGGTGTCGAAGGTATCTGCCTGCGGGGCTGGGGTCGGCTTGTCGTCGAGCAGGTCCTTGACGTACTGCGCATCCAGGGCTGCGGCGGCCACTGCGGCACTGACACCCGCGGCCAACACGGCCATGGCCGGGAAACGCGCCTTGAGCTGCTCGACCTGGGCATGGTTCTCACCGTTGGCCACCAACTGGCGCTCCTGGGTGACGAACCCGTCCTTGTTGTTCTGCAGGCCATAGACTTCCATCAGCTTCAAACGCAGGTCGCTGCGCTTGGGCTCGTGCTTGATGGCTTGTTCAAGCACATCCGCCGCCTGGTTCAGGTGGCCACGGTCAATATGGGACTGGGCCTGGGCCAGGGCGTCGCTGGCGTTTTCCTGAGCCACGGCAACCGCCAACGGCGCCAGCACGGAGGCGACCGTCGGTGCTACAACCGGCTCAGCCACCGGTGCGGGTACTGGCGCCGTTGCGGTGTCGAGCTTGACGCTCGGCGGCGGCACCTCAAGGCCCTCGAAGCTGTCAGGCGGCAGGTCTTGATCGATATTGGAAACGAACTCGGGCTCTTCGGCCAACGCCCGTGCCATGCGCAGATGTTTTTCTTCTTCGCGGCGAGCATTGCGATGGCGTGCCCACAGCAGCAAAAGCAGCAACACTACCAGCAGGGCCGCACCGCCAAGAATGCCGAGCACAATCGGGTTGGTCAGCAGGTCGTTGAACTTGCCTTCGGTGCTGGCCGGCGCAGCAGCCGGCTTGACCGGTTCAGGCGCTGGCGCTGGTGTTGCAACAGGGGCCGCAGGCTCGGCTGCGGGTTCACCCGGCAACTGCGCAGGCATCGCCGCTGTCTGTGGCTCACCCGTTTGCGCTTGCAAACGAGCCAATTGGTCATTCTTCAGCTGGATCAGCTTCTGCAGCTTGTCCAACTGGCTTTGCAAGTCGGCGGCACGGCTTTTCAGTTCTTCGTTGTCGCGCCGCGTGGTGTCTAGTTCTTCCTGAGTCATCGCCAGCTTGTCGCTAAGGGCCCGGCTGTCACCGACGGTGCCCTTTCCACCTTTTTTGGCCGCTTGCGCCGATACCAGGCTCAAGTTGTCATTGGCCTGGGTGCTCGACGGCGCATTGCCGGCCTGGGTGCGCTTGGTCGCGTCCAACTGCGGCTTGCCGGCCACTTGGCTCTGAGGGCCACGGCGGCCCTGGCGCCAGGCGGCGTTCTGCGCGCTCACTTCGGCAATCGCTTGCGGCTGGGCCAAGGCTGTACTTTGCGTAGCGTCCGGCAGGCGCAGGACCTGGCCGGTTTTCAGACGGTTGATATTGCCGTCGACAAAGGCATCCGGGTTAAGCGCCTGGATGGCCAGCATCGTTTGCTGGACCGAGGCGCCATTGCGGTTCTTTGCGGCAATTTCCCACAAGGTGTCGCGGGACGTGGTGGTGTGCTGGGCAGATGTACTGGCGGCAGGCGCAGTACTGGCTGGCGCGCTTGCCGCCGGCGCCGGCGAGTCGAACTTGGCCGGGTCGAGCAGTACGCTGTAGTCACGCATCAAACGGCCATTGGGCCATTGCACCTGCATGAGGAAGCGCACATAGGAATCGGGCAGCGGCTTGCTGGAGGTCACGCGCACCACGCTGCGACCTTCGGGGTTGATCACCGGCGTGAACGTCAGGTCATCGAGAAACGCCTGGCGGTCGACACCCGCATCCACGAAGGCCTGGGCCGACGCCAGGCTGGGGGTGATCTCGGACGCCGTGAGGCCGCCCACATCGCGCAATTCGATTTCCACCGACAGCGGCTGGTTCAACTTCGACTTGAGGGTCATCTCCCCAAGTTGCAGCGCCTGCGCCATACCGGAGGACAGCGCCGAGGCGGCCGCTATTGCTAACACCAGTTTGCGAACTTGAACCATAGCCTCATCCTTTGTTTGAACGCTTCCCGCCCTGCGAGAAGGTTGGTAACCGCTGCCATTAGGCATGGCGAGCCGATAGGTCACCGACGCGCTTGTGTTTCACTTGGGACCAAGCATAGCGCCTGGCTAGAATCAATCTACAAATTGCCGCCAAGTATCTTTTACACAAGGCCTTTTATCAACAACTGCGCCAGCTCCACGGCGTTCAGGGCTGAGCCTTTGCGTACGTTATCTGACGTCAGCCAAAGATTTAGTTCCGCTGGGTCGTCGATACCTGCGCGAACTCGCCCGACGTACACCACGTCCTGGCCGACGGCATCGCCTACGGCCGTGGGGTAATCGCCCTCCTCGACCAGCTCGATTCCCGGCGCAGCGTCGAGGGCGCGGTTCACCGCGGCCAGGTCGACCGGCGCGGCCAATTGCAGCGACACAGTCAGGCTATCGCCGAAAAACACCGGGGCTTGAACGCAGGTGGCGGAAATCTTTAGTAAAGGTGTTTCCAGCACCGCACGCAGTTCGTGTACGAGGCGTTTCTCCAGGGCGGTATGACCCTGGGCGTCTGGCGTGCCGACTTGAGCCAGCAGGTTGAACGCCACTTGCCGATCAAAGAACGCTGGCTCCAAGGGACGCACGTTCAACAGTTCGGCGGTCTGGCGCGCCAACTCGCTGACGGCCTCGCGGCCCTGGGCAGAGATGGCCAGGTTGGCGCTGACGCTCACGCGCTGGATGTCCACCACACCGCGCAACGGTGCCAGCACCACCGCGAGGTAGGTGGCACAGGGGCTCGGGCTGCCGAGTTGGAAAGGCTTTTTCAACGCGCCCAGCACATGGGCGTTGGCCTGCGGTACCACTTGCGGCGCCTGCTCGGCGGGCAATGCGCCGGACAAGTCGATCACCGCGCAGCCAGCGGCGGTGGCACGCGGGGCGAAGCTCAAGGTCACCGCCGGGCCTGCAGCGAAGAACGCCAACTGCGCCTTGCTGAAATCAAACGTGTCGCCCTCTTTGACCCGCACGTTCTTGCCCCGAAACGGCACCGAAGCCCCCGCCGAGTTGCTGCCCGCCAGCAGGTACAAGGTGCCCACCGGGAACTCCAGCTCTTCGAGAATCTGCACCAGGGTTTCGCCAACGGTACCGGTGGCGCCGATCACGGCGATTTCAAAGGTCTGGGTCATGGGGTTGCCTCGGGCATTACGGGGGAGCGGCACTTTACCGGCTGGTGGCAGGTGAGGCAATTACAGCCCCCCTGATCGTTCCCACGCTCTGCGTGGGAACGCCTCCTGTGACGCTCCGCGTCACGCCTCTAAAGCAGACGCAGAGCGTCCAGAGCTGCATTCCCACGCAGAGCGTGGGAATGATCACAAAGGCAACAAAAAACCCGCGCCTGTCACCAGAACGCGGGTTTCTCTGATTGCCTCAAGCGATCAACGCTCCAGCAAAATCCGCAACATGCGACGCAACGGCTCAGCCGCGCCCCACAGCAGTTGGTCGCCGACAGTGAACGCGCCGAGGAACTGGCTGCCCATGTTCAGCTTGCGCAGACGGCCCACCGGTACATTCAGGGTGCCAGTCACCTTGGTCGGGCTCAGCTCCTGCATGCTGATATCACGGTTGTTCGGCACCAGCTTGACCCAAGGGTTGTGCTGGCTGATCAGCCCTTCGATATCGGCGATCGGCACGTCTTTGTTCAGCTTGATGGTCAGCGCCTGGCTGTGGCAACGCATGGCGCCGATGCGTACGCAGATGCCGTCCACCGGGATCGGGTTCTTGAAGCGACCCAGGATCTTGTTGGTTTCGGCCTGGGCCTTCCACTCTTCGCGGCTCTGGCCGTTAGGCAGTTCCTTGTCGATCCACGGGATCAAGCTACCGGCCAATGGCACGCCGAAGTTCTCGGTCGGGTAAGCATCGCTGCGCATGGCCTCGGCCACACGGCGGTCGATATCGAGGATCGCACTGGCCGGGTCAGCCAGTTGATCGGCGACAGCGGCGTGGGTCGCGCCCATCTGCTTGATCAGTTCACGCATGTTCTGCGCGCCGGCGCCGGAGGCCGCCTGATAGGTCATGGCGCTCATCCACTCCACCAGGCCCGCTTCGAACAGACCGCCCAGGCCCATCAGCATCAGGCTGACGGTGCAGTTGCCGCCCACGTAGTTCTTGGTGCCGGCGTCCAGTTGCTGGTCGATGACCTTGCGGTTGACCGGGTCGAGGATGATCACCGCGTCGTCCTGCATGCGCAGACTCGAGGCGGCGTCGATCCAGTAACCCTGCCAGCCGGCTTCACGCAGCTTGGGGAAGACTTCGCTGGTGTAGTCGCCACCCTGGCAGGTGAGGATCACGTCGAGGCTCTTCAACTCTTCAATGCTGTAGGCATCCTTGAGCGGGGCAATATCCTTGCCCACGGACGGCCCTTGGCCACCTACGTTCGAAGTGGTGAAAAACACCGGCTCAATAAGATCGAAATCCTGCTCTTCCAGCATCCGCTGCATGAGCACGGAACCGACCATACCGCGCCAACCGATCAGACCTACACGTTTCATCGCAACTACACCTTGTTAAAAAGTGGGCCGCCTTGCAGCAACAACTGCAAGCGGGCCCGAGAGATTACAGATTCCGCAGCGCGGCGACTACTGCGTCGCCCATTTCTTGCGTCCCGACCTTGGTGCAACCCTGGGACCAGATATCGCCGGTGCGCAAGCCCTGATCCAGCACCAGGCTGACGGCCTTCTCGATGGCGTCTGCGGCATCGCCCAGGTTGAAGCTGTAACGCAGCATCATCGACACCGACAAAATCGTCGCCAACGGGTTGGCAATGCCCTGCCCCGCGATGTCTGGCGCCGAACCGTGGCACGGCTCGTACATACCTTTATTGTTGGTGTCCAGGGACGCCGACGGCAGCATGCCGATGGAACCGGTGAGCATCGACGCCTGGTCGGACAGGATATCGCCGAACAGGTTGTCGGTGACGATCACGTCGAACTGCTTGGGTGCACGCACCAGCTGCATGGCGGCGTTGTCGACGTACATGTGGCTCAGTTCGACGTCCGGGTAATCCTTGGCGACTTCTTCGACGATTTCACGCCACAGCTGGCTGGAGGCCAGTACGTTGGCTTTATCCACCGAGCAGACTTTTTTGCCGCGCACGCGCGCCATGTCGAAACCGACACGGGCGATACGGCGGATTTCGCTCTCGCTGTACGGCAGCGTGTCGTAGGCCTGGCGTTCGCCATTTTCCAACTCGCGCACGCCCCGTGGCGAGCCGAAGTAGATACCGCCGGTCAGCTCGCGCACGATGAGGATATCCAGGCCCGCCACCACTTCCGGCTTGAGGCTCGACGCGTCAGCCAGTTGCGGGTAGAGGATGGCCGGGCGCAGGTTGCCGAACAGACCCAGTTGCGCACGGATTTTCAACAGGCCGCGCTCAGGGCGGATGTCACGCTCGATCTTGTCCCATTTCGGCCCGCCCACGGCGCCGAGCAGCACGGCATCGGCAGCCCGGGCGCGGTCGAGGGTCTCGTCGGCCAGGGGCACGCCGTGTTTATCGATGGCGGCGCCGCCGATCACATCGTGGCTCAGCTCGAAGCCCAGGCTGTACTTGCTGTTGGCCAGCTCAAGGACCTTGACCGCTTCGGCCATGATTTCCGGACCAATACCGTCGCCAGGGAGAATCAGAATCTGCTTGCTCATGCTTTCCTCATTTCATCGGGCGACCCGCCCACAGGCAGGTCGGGAAAAATCAATCAGCGTTCGGCGAACACCACCAGCACATCGGTGCTGAAGGTGCCGTCGGCTTGAATTTCGTAATAATCGCGTACTTCCTGGCCCATCGCCTTTTGCAGCTCCAGGATTGCCGCACGCAGTACCTCTGGCGTGCGCATGCGCTCGACCCAAGAGGTGTATTCCAGGCGCAAGCGTTGGCGACTGCTGTTGCGCACGTGCAGGCCGGCCTCACTCAACTGGCGCATCCACTCGGCGCCAGAATAATCACGCACGTGGCTGGTGTCGCGCAGCACTTCGACGGTTTGCAGGTAAGTGTCCAACAGGGGGCTGCCCGGCGACAAGACATCCACAAATGCCGCCACGCCGCCCGGCTTGAGCACCCGGCGCACTTCACGCAGGGCCAGGCCGAGGTCGCTCCAGTGATGGGCCGAATAGCGGCTGAACACGAAGTCGAACTCACCCTCGGCGAAGGGCAAGCGCTCGGCGGCGCCGTGCACGGTGCGGATGTTGGCCAGGTTGCGGTCTTTAGCGGCGGCGGCCACCACGTCGAGCATAGGCTGGGACAGGTCGTAGGCCACCACTTCTTTGACCAGAGGCGCCACATGGAAGCTGACATGACCTGCGCCGCAGCCCAGGTCCAACAGTCGTGCAGCGCCCTGCCCGGCCAGCTCGGCCTGTAGCACAGCGAATTCGGTGCCCTGGGCGTGTACGGCGCTGCTCAGGTAGGCAGAGGCCTGTTCGCCGAATTGTTTTTGCACGACTTGGGAGTGGGCGGTGGTGGTCATGGTGGCTTTCCTTGGAGTTTGTGGTGGTTGCACTGGCGCTATCGCAGGCAAGCCAGCTCCCACAGTTGGAATGCACTCCAATGTGGGAGTCGGGCTTGCCCGCGATGGGGCCCGCACGGTTACCGCAAATCAGGCATCGCGAAACAACCAGGGCTGGCTCGCCCGGTGTTTGGCTTCAAACGCGGCAATCGCATCGCCGTCCTGCAAGGTCAGGCCGATGTCGTCCAGGCCGTTGATCAGGCAGTGCTTACGGAAGGCATCCACTTCAAAGTGGTAAACCTTGCCATCCGGGCGGGTCACGGTTTGCGCGGCCAGGTCGACCGTCAACTGGTAGCCGACGCTGGCCTCCACTTGCTGGAATAACTCGTCCACTTCAGCGTCGCTCAAGATGATCGGCAACAGGCCGTTCTTGAAGCTGTTGTTGAAGAAAATATCGGCGTAGCTCGGCGCGATGATGCTGCGAAAGCCGTACTCTTCCAAGGCCCAAGGGGCGTGCTCGCGGCTGGAGCCGCAGCCGAAGTTTTCCCGGGCCAGCAACACGCTGGCGCCTTGGTAACGCTCGGCGTTGAGCACAAAGTCCTTGTTCAGGGGGCGCTTGGAGTTGTCCTGATAGGCGTAGCCCACGTCCAGGTAGCGCCACTCATCGAACAGGTTAGGGCCGAAACCGGTGCGCTTGATCGACTTCAAGAACTGCTTTGGGATGATCTGGTCGGTGTCCACATTGGCACGGTCCAACGGCGCTACAAGGCCTGTGTGTTGGGTAAAAGCTCTCATCGGGTTTTCCTCAGATCAATTCGCGAACGTCGATGAAACGACCGTTGACGGCAGCGGCGGCGGCCATGGCCGGGCTCACCAAGTGGGTACGCCCACCCGCGCCTTGGCGCCCTTCGAAGTTACGGTTGGAGGTCGAGGCACAATGCTCGCCCGACTCCAGGCGGTCCGGGTTCATCGCCAGGCACATCGAGCAGCCCGGCTCACGCCACTCAAAACCGGCTTCGAGGAAAATCTTGTCCAGGCCTTCGGCTTCCGCCTGGGCTTTAACCAGCCCGGAACCTGGCACCACAATGGCTTGCTTGATGGTCGAAGCCACCTTGCGGCCCTTGGCGATCACCGCCGCGGCGCGCAGGTCTTCGATCCGCGAGTTGGTGCAGGAACCGATAAACACACGGTCCAACTGGATATCGGTGATCGCCTGATTGGCGGTCAACCCCATGTACTTCAAGGCGCGCTCGATGGAGCCGCGCTTGACCAGGTCGGCTTCTTTGGCCGGGTCCGGCACGTTCTGGTCGACGGCCAGGACCATTTCGGGCGAAGTGCCCCAGCTGACTTGCGGCTTGATCTGCGCGGCGTCGAGTTCGACCACAGTGTCGAACACCGCATCGGCGTCGGAGACCAGGTCTTTCCACGCTTCGACGGCGGCGTCCCAATCGTCACCTTGCGGCGCGAAGGGGCGACCTTTGACGTATTCGACGGTTTTTTCGTCCGCCGCCACCATGCCTACACGCGCACCGGCTTCGATGGACATGTTGCAGATGGTCATGCGGCCTTCAATGGACAGGTCGCGGATCGCACTGCCGGCGAACTCGATGGCATGGCCGTTGCCGCCCGCGGTGCCGATCTTGCCGATCACGGCCAGTACAATGTCCTTGGCGGTCACGCCAAACGGCAATTGGCCTTCGACGCGTACCAGCATGTTCTTCATTTTCTTGGCCACCAGGCACTGGGTGGCAAACACGTGCTCCACCTCGGAAGTACCGATGCCATGGGCCAGGGCGCCGAACGCGCCGTGGGTGGAGGTATGGGAGTCACCGCAGACCACGGTCATGCCCGGCAAGGTTGCGCCCTGCTCCGGGCCGATGACGTGGACGATGCCTTGGCGCACGTCGTTCATCTTGAATTCGGTGATGCCGTATTCGTCGCAATAGTCGTCAAGGGTCTGCACCTGCAACCGCGAAACCTGGTCGGCAATGGCTTCGATGCCGCCTTTGCGCTCAGGAGTGGTCGGCACGTTGTGGTCCGGCGTCGCGATGATGGAGTCGACGCGCCAAGGCTTGCGCCCGGCCAGTCGCAGGCCTTCGAACGCTTGGGGCGAGGTCACTTCATGGATGATGTGACGGTCGATGTAGATCAGCGACGATCCATCATCGCGACGTTTCACTTCATGGGAATCCCAAAGCTTGTCGTAAAGCGTTTTGCCGGCCATCAGTCGGTCCTCATCAGCGGTGCTTCTATACGCCGGGCTTTTCAATAACCCTTTGGCTTGTGAGGCTGATGGTATGGCGCTACATTAAATAACTCAAATTCATATTTTTTATGCTTTGGATTACCAACTGGAATAGCACCATGGACCTGGCCAACCTCAACGCCTTTATCGCCATCGCCGAGATCGGCAGCTTCTCCGGCGCCGGCGAACGCCTGCACCTGACGCAGCCGGCCATCAGCAAGCGCATCGCCGGCCTGGAACAACAATTGAAGGTACGGCTGTTCGACCGCCTGGGCCGCGAAGTCGGCTTGACCGAGGCCGGGCGGGCCTTGTTGCCGCGCGCTTATCAAATCCTCAACGTGCTGGATGACACCCGCCGCGCCCTGACCAACCTCACCGGCGAAGTCAGCGGGCGCCTCACCCTGGCCACCAGCCACCATATCGGCCTGCACCGCCTGCCACCGATTCTGCGCACCTTCACCCGGCAATACCCGAATGTGGCGCTGGATATTCAGTTTCTGGATTCAGAAGTAGCCTACGAAGAAATCCTCCATGGCCGTGCGGAAGTCGCAGTGATCACCCTGGCGCCAGAGCCCCACAACCTGGTACGTGCTACCCGCGTGTGGGACGACCCGCTGGATTTTGTAGTGGCGCCGGAACACAGCCTGATCAGCAACGGCTCCGTCAGCCTGGCCGATATCGCCGGGCATCCGGCCGTGTTTCCCGGCGGCAATACCTTTACCCACCATATTGTCAGCCGCCTGTTCGAGGCCCAGGGCCTCACGCCCAATATCGCAATGAGTACTAACTACCTGGAAACCATCAAGATGATGGTCTCCATCGGCCTGGCCTGGAGCGTGTTGCCGCGCACCATGCTCGACGATCAGGTGGCAAGTATCGCTTTGCCGGGCATACAGCTCAGTCGCCAGCTAGGCTATATCGTGCACACCGAAAGGACGCTGTCGAACGCTGCGCGGGCTTTCATGAGCCTGTTGGATGCACAGGTCGATCTGCCAGGGTTACCGGCATGACACCGTGCGGGCCAGGGGTTTAGGTCAAACCGCGCGGTTTTCTCAATGAGCCAAGGCCCTTTGATAATGCGCAACCCTGTTGACCCGGTACCCCCCCTGCCCCGCATCTACGCCCTGGACCCTCAAGCGGCGGAACAAAGCTGGGACAGCGCCCCGCAACTGCTGGCGGCCCTCAATGCCGCGCGGCTGGGTGCCTGGTGCTGGGAAATCGATACGGGAAGAATCAGCTGGTCTCGGGGCACCCAGGCGCTATTCGGGTTCGACCCGCGCCAGCCTCTGCCCAAGGACCTCGATTACCTCGACCTGCTCGCCCCGCAAGACAGTGCGCGGGTGGTGCGCGGTTTTCATGCGGTGCTCGCCGGAGAGCCCTTCGACCGCGCCATGCACCACCGCATCCAATGGCCCGATGGCAGCCTGCACTGGCTGGAAATCAGCGGCAACCTGGCCCCCGACAAAGCCGGACGGCGACGCATGATCGGGGTGATCCGCGAGATCACCCACCAACGCGACCGTGAACACGCCCTCAGTCATTCGGAAAAGCGCTTCGCCACACTCTTCCACCTGTGCCCGAACATGGTGCTGCTGACGCGCCAGGCCGACGGCTTGATCAGCGAAGCCAACCAGTATTTCGAGATGCTGTTCGGCTGGCCGGTGGCCGATGCCATCGGCCGCACCACACTGGAACTGGGCCTGTGGCGCCATCCGGAACAGCGTGCGCTGCTGGTCAAGGCCACCCAGCGTAAAGGTGAACCCATCACCATGGAGGTACAGTTCTGCGCCAGCAATGGCCAGATCCACGACGGCACCCTCAGCGCCCAGAAGGTGGAACTGGACGGTGAGGCTTACCTGATCAGCACATTCCTGGACACCACCGAACGTAAAAACGCCGAGCAGGCGCTCAAGGACAGCCAGGAGCGCCTCGACCTGGCCCTGGACTCCGCGCAACTGGGCACCTGGGATTGGCACATCCCCAGCGGCATGCTCTACGGCTCAGCGCGTGCCGCCCAGTTGCACGGGCTGGAACCCGCGCCGTTCCATGAATCCTTCGATGCGTTTTTTGAGGGCATGTCCGATGAAGACCGCGAGGGCATGCGCCATGCGTACCGCAGTCTGCGCGAAGGCCCGGACGGCAACTATCAGTTGACCTACCGCGTGCAAATGGAAGACGGCAGCCCGCGTTACCTGGAGAGCCGCGCACGCCTGTATCGCGATGAGTCAGGCAAGCCCCTGCGCATGGCAGGCACCTTGCTGGATATCACCGACCAGGTCGAGCGCGAGCAACGGCTAACCGCCTCGGAGGAAAAGTTCGCCAGCCTGTTCCAGGCCAGCCCCGACCCGATCTGCGTTACCTGCCTGGACAGCGGCGCGTTCATCGAGATCAACCCGGCGTTTACCCAGACGTTTGGCTTTACAGCCGCCGAAGTACTGGACAAAAGCGCCGAACAAATCGGCCTGTGGGACGACTCCAGCAAGCGCCTGCAGCGCATCGAGCAGGTGATTCGCGAACAGGCCCTGAGCAATGTGGCCATCGTGGTGCATCACAAGGACGGCCAAAGCCTGACCTGCATGATTTCCAGCCGTTTGATCAAGGTCAGTGACCAGCCGTGCATCGTCACCACGCTGCGCGATATTACCCAACAGCAACGCTCGGAGGCCGCACTCAAGGCCAGTGAAGAGAAGTTCGCCAAGGCGTTTCACTCCAGCCCCGACGCGATTTCCATCACCGAACGCGACACCGGCCGTTATGTGGAGGTTAACGACGGCTTTTGCCGCCTGACCGGTTACCGCACCGAAGAGGCCATCGGCCTGACCCTGTACCAGATCGGCATTTGGGCCGATGAAAACCAACGCGCCGCACTATTGGCCGAGTTGCAGATCAAGGGCCGCATCCATCACTTGGAAATGCTCTGGCACAACAAGCGTGGCGAGGTGCTGGCGGTGGAGGTCTCGGTCGAGCCGATTACCCTGAATGAAACCCCTTGCCTGCTGCTGACCGCGCGGGATGTGAGCCTATTGAAGAACGCCCAGGCGCAGATCCGCCACCTGGCCTATCACGACCCGCTGACCAACCTGCCGAACCGCGCACTGCTGATGGACCGCCTGAGCCAGCAGATCGCCCTGCTCAAGCGCCACAACTTGCGCGGCGCCCTGCTGTTTCTGGACCTGGACCACTTCAAGCACATCAACGACTCCCTCGGCCACCCCGTTGGCGATACCGTGTTGAAAATCGTCACCGCGCGCCTGGAAGCCAGCGTGCGCACGGAAGACACCGTGGCGCGCTTGGGCGGCGATGAGTTTGTGGTATTGCTCAGCGGCCTGGAGGGCACCCGCCAGACGGTCAGCAGCCAGGTGCAAGCATTGGCCGATACCCTGCGCGAATTGCTCTCGGAACCCATGTTTCTCGACGGTCATCGGCTGCAGGTCACGCCTAGCATCGGCGTGGCGCTGATCCCCGACCACGGCACCACACCCGCCGATTTGCTCAAGCGCGCCGACATCGCCCTGTACCGCGCCAAGGACTCCGGGCGCAACACCACGCAGATGTTCCACAACAGCATGCAAAGAACCGCCAGCGAACGCCTGCGCATGGAGACTGACTTGCGCCTGGCCCTGTCACGCGGCGAATTCAGCGTGCATTACCAGCCCCAGGTGGACGCGCGCGGCAACCGGATAGTCGGCGCCGAGGCCCTGGTGCGCTGGCAGCATCCACAACTGGGCGCGCAGTCGCCGGCAGAATTTATCAAGGTATTGGAAGACAGCGGCCTGATCCTGGAGGTCGGCACCTGGATTCTCGATGAAGCCTGCGGCGCCTTTGCCCAGTTGATTGCCGACGGCCTGGTAGACCCGCTCAATTTCAGCCTGTGCGTGAACATCAGCCCGCGGCAGTTTCGCCAGAACGACTTTGTAGAACGGGTGGAGCACAGCCTCAAGCAACACGGCCTGCCGTTCAGCCTGCTGAAACTGGAAATCACCGAAGGCATCGTGATCCAGAACCTGGACGATACCGTGGTGAAGATGCGCCGCCTGAAAAAGCTCGGCGTGAGCTTTGCGATGGATGATTTCGGCACCGGCTACTCATCCCTGACCTACCTCAAGCGCTTGCCGGTGGACGCGCTGAAGATCGATCAGTCGTTCGTGCGCGATGCGACCCACGACCCCAATGATGCAGAAATCATCCGCGCCATTGTGGCCATGGCGCGCAGCCTGAACCTGGAAGTCATCGCCGAGGGGGTGGAAACCCTGGAGCAGCTGGCGTTTCTGCAAAAGCTCGGCTGCCATTTATTCCAGGGGTATTTGCACAGCCGACCGTTACCGATCGAGGGGTTCAAGCGGCTGCTGGATGCGGCATACCCAGCAGGCGGCTGACTTGATTCAAGTCCGTTTCCCGGCGCAGGGCCGTGAACAACTCCACCGCTTGCGGGTAGTTGCGCGTGAGCATCGCCAGCCACTGCTTCAAGCGGCCGGGCGCCTGCTTTTCCGTCAGTTGCGCCACCGACTGGCGCCAGAATTCCTGAAGCATCGGCTGCATCTGCGCCCAGGTCATCTCGACCACCTCTTCGCCGGCCTTGGCCGCCACAATCTGCCGCGCCAGGTCGGGCCGCGCCACCAGGCCACGGCCCAGCATGATGTCTTCGGCGCCGCTGATTTCGCGGCAGCGCTTCCAGTCTTCGACGCTCCAGATATCGCCATTGGCAAACACCGGCACCTTGACCACGTCCTGCACCCGCGGGATCCACTCCCAATGGGCCGGCGGCTTGTAGCCATCGGCCTTGGTGCGCGCATGCACCACGATATGCGCAGCGCCGCCCTCGGCCAGGGCCGTGGCGCACACCAGCGCGCCATCCGGGCTATCGAAGCCCAGGCGCATCTTGGCGGTCACGGGAATATGCGCGGGTACAGCGCGGCGCACGTGCTCGACGATCTGGTTGAGCAGCTCCGGCTCCTTGAGCAGCACCGCGCCACCTCGGGATTTATTCACGGTCTTGGCCGGGCACCCGAAGTTCAGGTCGATCACTTCAGAACCCAATTCACAGGCCAGGGCGGCATTTTCCGCCAGGCACACCGGATCGGAACCGAGCAACTGCACCCGCAACGGCACACCCGCCGCCGTGTGGGCACCGTGCAGCAGTTCAGGCGCGAGCTTGTGGAAGTAGGCAGGCGTGAGCAGGCGGTCGTTGACCCGGATGAACTCGGTCACGCACCAGTCGATACCGCCCACGTGGGTCAACACGTCCCGCAGGATGTTGTCGACCAACCCCTCCATGGGCGCCAAAGCAATTTGCATGGAAAACACTCAACAAAAATCGTGGCGCAGTTTACTGGGTTTCCTGCGGCAACCGTTAACCCCCTGTCAGGGCGGGGCCGTAACCTTCAATAAACTCGGCGGGCATGCGCTTGGGCTTGCCGCTGGACAACTCAATACATACGAAGGTTGTTTGCGCACGCAGCAGAGTCGCGCCGTCGCGGGGGCGTACCAGCTGGAAACGACGGGTCATTTTCAGGCGTTGGTCCCAATCGACGATCCAGGTGGCCAGTTGTAACTCATCGCCCTCATAGCCTGCCGCCAGGTAGTCGATCTCATGGCGCACCACGGCCATGGCGCGGTCAAGGCGGCGGTATTCGGTGAGGTCCAGGCCCAGGCGCTGGGAATGGCGCCAGGCACAACGCTCCAGCCATGAGACGTATACCGCATTATTGGCGTGCCCCAGGCCGTCGATGTCCTCAGCCGCAACCTGCAGATCGATGATGAACGGCGTTGCCAAATCCCAGCCCATGCCTTGCTCCAGTCGATTGATGTCGGCGGGGCAGTGTATCAGGCGCTCTGGCGCTCCTGTAGACGGCAGCCGGCCAATAGGGCGAGTACAGCGTCGATTACCTGAGGGTCGGCGAGCACTTTCTGGTGACCACCCTGCTCCAGGCGCAGCAGGCGGCTGTCGAACCAGGCTTCGTGAATAGCTTGAGCCGCCCTGACTGGAACGAAGGTATCGTCTTCGGCGTGGACGATCAGACCGGGAATATTCAGTTGATAGTGGGCCACGTCCAGATGCTTGAGCGGCATGCCCATGCTCAACTCCACCTCTTGGATAAAGGCTGAGCGCGCCCGTGGCGGCAAGCCGACCATGCGGGTGAACCCGCGCAGCACATCCAGAAAGCGCGACGGTGCGGCAATGCTGACCAGTGCCTGCGTACGCAACCCCAACTGCACCGCCAGCATCGCACTGGCGCCGCCCATGGAATGGCCGACCACCGCATACAGCGGCGGCAGCTCGGCCGCCGCCCCAAGCATCGCGCGGGCAAACAGCAGTACATGGGCTTCACGCCCTGGCGAGCGGCCGTGGGCGGGACCGTCCAGGGCTATCACCGAATAGCCGTCGCCGACCAACGCCGTGATCAAGCTGGCGAATTGAGTCGGCCGCCCTTCCCAGCCATGCATCAGCAGCACCGCCGGGCCATGCCCCCATCGCAACGCCGACAGGCCAAACCGCAAAGTGATGCGCTCCGACTGGGCCAACAGCGGCAACTCCCAGTCACGCGGCGGCAGATCGCGCGGGGTCATAAAGGTGCGACGCATCTTGCTGGCGACCGCATGCGGCGCAAGGCGCCCCACCGTGCCATTGAAACCACGAACCCAGGTCAATGCGCCCATCTTGCGTCCCCTTTTTCAGCGTACCGCCGACTTGGCCGCACGTATCACCCGATCCGATAACTCGCCGTGCCCGAGTGCCCGCGCCAGGGTCAGCCCCCCTATCATCAAGGCCATGTCCGCCAGGGCCTTGTCGATGTCTTCGGGGCTGCCGGCCAATTGCGCGGCCATCAGCTCGACGTGCTCGTTCAAGACCTCGCGAAAAGCGTCCGGCAAGCGCCCCATCTCCCCCACCGTCGCGGGCAACGGGCAGGCCTGGGTCGTGGAGTCGCGGTGCTTGCGCGACAGATAAAACGCTGCGACCAACGTGCGGCGCTCTTCGCCGGTCAGCTGTTCGTCCAAGTCATCGATGGAGGCGCGACGCTGCGCCAGCAACTGGCTGAACGCTTCCAGCATCAGCGCGTCCTTGCTTTCAAAATGCGCGTAGAAGCCGCCGACCGTCAGCCCCGCCGCCCCCATCACTTCGCCCACACTGGGCTCAGCCGGGCCACGCTGGATCAACGCCGCGCTGGCAGCCTGCAAAATACGTTCGCGGGTTTGCGCTTTTTTATCGCTCATCGAAGCCTCCGTCTCTCAAGGGTTGAATATTATTACCATAATAATATTTGGCAAGCGACAAGTACGACCGCCGGTCAGAACAGAAAAATGGGAATAAAGGAGGGAATTGGCCAAACGCCAGACAAACAAAAGGGCCATTCAATAATTGAATGACCCTTAAAAATCCCGCAGAGCGGGTAATCGTGGCGTCCCCTAGGGGACTCGAACCCCTGTTACCGCCGTGAAAGGGCGGTGTCCTAGGCCACTAGACGAAGGGGACACAAACCTTCTATACAACAGATCAGAGCTGAGACCTGATCAATTCAAGGACGGTGTGGCCGGAACCTTGAACCTGTAAAATTGGTGGAGCTAAACGGGATCGAACCGTTGACCTCTTGCATGCCATGCAAGCGCTCTCCCAGCTGAGCTATAGCCCCGGATTTTTCGTCTCGCGACGCAGCAGACCTTTCGAGCTGCTTGTTGAAACTGGCGTCCCCTAGGGGACTCGAACCCCTGTTACCGCCGTGAAAGGGCGGTGTCCTAGGCCACTAGACGAAGGGGACAAAACCTTCTATACAACAGATCAGCGCTGAGAACTGATCGATTCAAGGACGGTGTGGCCGGAACCTTGAACCTGTAAATTGGTGGAGCTAAACGGGATCGAACCGTTGACCTCTTGCATGCCATGCAAGCGCTCTCCCAGCTGAGCTATAGCCCCTCATCGGTGAGGACGGGGCGAATCTTAATGGCGGTTTGGAAACGTGTCAAATTTATTTTCAACAATTTCCAAAATTTTTTGCCGGGATAACAATCACTTACCGATGAAACCCCGGAAAACCGGGGTTTCATGCCCTAAGCGGCCTGCTTAAGCGATAGCGCCCAGCAGCTTTTCCCATTCTTTGTTTTCTTTCTTCGACACACCCCCAAGTAAATCAAGGGCTTGGCGCAGGCGGAAACGGGTCAGGTCCGGGCCGAGAATTTCCATCGCATCGAGCACCGACACCGAACTGGCCTGCCCGGTGATTGCGGCAAACATCAGCGGCATGGCATCGCGCAGTTTCAGCTCAAGGGATTCCACCACCGCCTGGATCGTGGCCGTGATCGCGTCTTTTTCCCACTGACGCAGGCTTTCGAGCTTCCACAGGATCAACTGCATCAGTTGGCGAACCTGGTCGCCGGAGAGCTTTTTGGATTCAAACAGCTTGGCATCCGGGTTCACGCCGCCAGCAAAGAAGAAACTGGCCAAGGGTGCGACCTGGCTGAATGTCTCTACCCTGCCCTGCACCAACGGCGCGATCTTCATCATGTACTCGGGGTTCAACGCCCATTGCTGCACGCGGCTGGCAAACTCTTCCACGGGCAAGTCACGCAGCCACTGGCCGTTGAGCCACGACAGCTTCTCGATATCGAAGATCGGCCCGCCGAGGGAAACACGGGACAGGTCGAAGTTGTCGACCATTTCCTGCAACGAGAATTTCTCGCGCTCGTCCGGCATCGACCAGCCCATGCGGCCCAGGTAGTTGAGCATGGCCTCGGGCATGAAGCCCATGCGCTCGTAGAAGGTCACCGACGTGGGGTTCTTGCGCTTGGACAGCTTGCTCTTGTCCGGATTACGCAGCAGCGGCATGTAGCACAGCTGCGGTTGCTCCCAGCCGAAGTACTCGTAGAGCAGGATCAGTTTCGGTGCCGATGGCAGCCACTCTTCGCCGCGCAGCACATGGGTGATACCCATGAGGTGATCGTCGACCACGTTGGCCAGGAAGTACGTCGGCAAGCCGTCGGTCTTCATCAGCACCTGCATGTCCATGCGGTCCCACGGGATCTCGACGTCACCGCGCAGCATATCCGGCACCACGCACACGCCTTCGCTCGGCACTTTCATGCGGATAACGTGGGGTTCGCCAGCCGCCAGGCGTGCGGCCACTTCTTCTTTGGACAGCAGCAACGCCCGGCCATCGTAGCGTGGAGTTTCGCCACGGGCCTGTTGCTCGGCGCGCATCTGGTCCAGCTCTTCAGCCGTGCAGAAGCACGGGAAGGCATGGCCCATATCGACCAGTTGCTGGGTGTACTGCTTGTAGATGTCGCTGCGCTCGCTCTGGCGATACGGGCCATGCGGGCCGCCCACGTCCGGGCCTTCGGCCCAGGTAATGCCCAACCAGCGCAGGGCATCGAAAATCTGCTGTTCCGACTCACGGGTGGAGCGCAGTTGATCGGTGTCTTCGATCCGCAGGATGAACTCACCGCCATGATGCTTGGCAAAGCAGTAGTTGAACAGGGCGATGTAAGCAGTACCGACGTGGGGATCCCCAGTAGGCGATGGCGCAATGCGCGTGCGGACGGTGGTCATGGCAGGTCTCGAATGGGCGATATAACTGAAAATTGAAACAAGGGGCGAATGGTAACAGCCTGGGTGATTTCTGGAAAACCGAGGCGCGGCCATCGCAGGCAAGCCAGCTCCCACATTTTGACCGCGTTCACAGATCAATGTGGGAGCCGGGCTTGCCCGCGATGGGGCCAGCCCAATCAACGCAAATCAAACAGCCAACAGGCGCTCACGCAACTTGCCAATCTCATCCCGCGTCTGCGCCGCCGCCTCAAACTCCAGGTCCCGCGCCAGCTGGTACATCTTCTCTTCCAACTGCCGAATCCGCTTGGTGATCTCACTCGGCGAGCGCAGTTCGTTCTCGTACTTGGCGCTCTCCTCGGCGGCCTTGGCCATGCCCTTGCGCTTCTTGCTGCGCGAGCCGGGCACGGTGGCGCCTTCCATGATGTCGGCAACGTCCTTGAACACACCTTTGGGGGTAATGCCGTGTTCCAGGTTGAATGCGATCTGCTTATCGCGACGACGCTGGGTCTCGCCAATCGCCCGCTCCATGGAGCCGGTGATGCGGTCGGCATACAGGATCGCCCGTCCATTGAGGTTGCGCGCCGCTCGGCCGATGGTCTGGATCAACGAGCGCTCGGAGCGCAGGAAGCCCTCCTTGTCCGCATCCAGGATCGCCACCAGCGACACTTCGGGCATGTCCAGGCCTTCGCGCAGCAGGTTGATCCCCACCAGCACATCGAAGGTGCCCAGCCGCAGGTCGCGGATGATCTCCACGCGTTCCACGGTGTCGATGTCCGAGTGCAGGTAACGCACGCGCACGCCGTGGTCGGCCAGGTAATCAGTCAAGTCTTCGGACATGCGCTTGGTCAGGGTGGTGACCAGCACCCGCTCTTCCAGGGCCACACGTTTATTGATCTCCGAGAGCAGGTCGTCGACCTGGGTCAGGGCCGGGCGAATTTCGATTTCCGGGTCCACTAGGCCAGTGGGGCGCACCAATTGCTCGATGACGCGGCCCGCGTGCTCGGCCTCATAGTTGCCGGGCGTAGCAGAAACGAAGATGGTCTGCGGGCTGATGGCTTCCCACTCGTCAAAGCGCATCGGCCGGTTGTCCAGCGCCGACGGCAGACGGAAACCGTATTCCACCAAGGTTTCCTTGCGCGAACGGTCGCCCTTATACATGGCGCCCACCTGCGGCACGCTGACGTGGGATTCGTCGATCACCAGCAAGGCGTCCGGCGGCAGGTAGTCATAGAGGGTCGGCGGCGGCGCGCCGGATTCGCGGCCCGACAGGTAGCGCGAGTAGTTTTCGATGCCGTTGCAGTAGCCCAGCTCCAGGATCATCTCCAGGTCGAAGCGGGTGCGCTGCTCCAGGCGCTGGGCTTCCACCAGCTTGTTGTTGGAACGCAGGTATTCCAGGCGCTCGGCCAGCTCGACCTTGATGCCCTCGATCGCGCCCATCAGGGTTTCGCGCGGGGTCACGTAGTGGCTTTTCGGGTAGAAGGTAAAACGTGGCAGCTTGCGGATCACCTCGCCGGTCAACGGGTCGAAGGCTGACAGGCTTTCGACCTCATCATCGAACAGTTCGATGCGGATCGCTTCCAGGTCGGATTCCGCCGGGTAGATGTCGATCACATCGCCGCGCACCCGGAAGGTGGCGCGGGCGAAGTCCATGTCGTTACGGGTGTACTGCAGGCTCGCCAGGCGGCGCAGCAGTTCGCGCTGGTCGAGTTTGTCGCCACGGTCGACGTGCAGCACCATCTTCAAATAGGTTTCCGGGCTGCCCAAGCCGTAGATGCACGACACCGTGGTGACGATGATCGCGTCTTTGCGCTCCAGCAGTGCCTTGGTGGCCGACAGCCGCATCTGCTCGATATGGTCGTTGATCGATGCATCCTTCTCGATAAAGGTATCGGAGGACGGCACGTAGGCTTCGGGCTGGTAGTAGTCGTAGTAGGAAACGAAGTACTCAACCGCGTTGTTGGGGAAGAACGCCTTGAACTCGCCGTAGAGCTGCGCGGCCAGAGTCTTGTTCGGCGCCAGTACCAGGGTCGGGCGGTTGGTCTGGGCGATCACGTTGGCGATGCTGAAGGTCTTGCCGGAACCGGTCACCCCAAGCAGCGTCTGGTGCGCCAGGCCGGCTTCGATGCCTTCGACCATCTGACGAATGGCTTCCGGTTGATCGCCGGCGGGTTCAAAACGGGTAACGAGCTGGAAATCCGACATAACGTACCTCGTGAAGTCACCCCAGACTCGACACCGCCAGGGACGAAATAGCTCAGCAACCCGCGAATAATCATCGCAGGGTGCAGGAAAAAACCATGATAGCTGTAGAAGTGGTGCCGAATGTGACGGGTTTCAAGGCCGTCGTCCTACACGACCTTTCGCGCCAATGTTGCAATAAGACTAACGGTCAGCAAATAAACCGAAAAACATGGCCGAAAAGCCGTTTCCGTTGTCGCTCTCAGCCGTGATGGCCTCTATACTAGCTCCCCGTTTGTGCACCGCTCTAGTGCATTCGGCTGGAGCGCGACACGTCCCTCCTACCCCCCATAGAGCTGCCGCAAAAATGAGCCTGTTCTCCGCTGTCGAAATGGCACCACGCGATCCAATCCTGGGCCTCAACGAAGCATTCAACGCCGATACACGGACCACCAAGGTGAACCTTGGCGTGGGCGTTTACTGCAACGAGGAGGGGAAGATTCCACTCTTGCGTGCCGTTGCCGAAGCGGAAGCCATTCGCGTGGCGCAACATGCCGCCCGTGGCTACTTGCCGATCGACGGCATCGTGGCGTACGACCAGGCCGTGCAAAAGCTGCTGTTTGGCGCTGAGTCGCCGCTGTTGAGCGCCGGCCGCGTGATTACCGCCCAGGCCGTGGGCGGCACTGGCGCGCTGAAAATCGGTGCCGACTTCCTCAAGCAACTGCTGCCCAACGCCGTCGTTGCCATCAGCGACCCGAGCTGGGAAAACCACCAGGCGCTGTTTGAAAAAGCCGGTTTCCCGGTGCAGACCTACCGCTACTACGACGCCGCCACCCACGACGTGAACCGTGCCGGCCTGCTCGAAGACCTCAACGCCCTGCCGCCACAGTCCATCGTGGTGCTGCACGCCTGCTGCCATAACCCGACCGGCGTCGACCTCAGCCCGGCCGACTGGCAAAACGTGCTGGACGTGGTCAAGGCCAAGAACCTGGTGCCGTTCCTCGACATGGCCTACCAGGGCTTCGGCGATGGCATCCACGAAGACGCCGCCGCGGTGCGCTTGTTCGCGGAATCAGGCTTGACCTTCTTTGTGTCCAGCTCGTTCTCCAAGTCGTTCTCGTTGTATGGCGAACGTGTGGGCGCGCTGTCGATCGTCAGCGAGTCCAAGGAAGAAAGCGCGCGCATCCTGTCCCAGGTCAAGCGTGTGATCCGCACCAACTACTCCAACCCGCCCACCCACGGCGCAGCCATCGTTGCCGCAGTGTTGAACAACCCTGAGCTGCGCGCCCAGTGGGAAGCCGAGCTGGCCGAGATGCGCCTGCGCATTCGCGGTATGCGCGAGCAGATGGTGGCCGAACTGGCCAAGGCTGCTCCAGGCCATGACTTCAGCTTCGTCGGCCGCCAGCGTGGGATGTTCTCCTACTCCGGTTTGAGCGTTGAGCAAGTCACCCGCCTGCGCACCGAGTTCGGGATCTATGCGTTGGATACCGGTCGCATCTGCGTGGCGGCGCTGAACCAGTCGAACATTGGTGCGGTGACCAAGGCGATTGTGCAGGTGCTGTAAGCCGGCAAGCGTTATACGAAGGGGGAAGCCATTGGCTTCCCCCTTTTTATTGGCGAACACACTAGACTGAACACCGACTGCCCCCTTGCTGTGAGAGCTTTATGAGAAACGATGACCTGGACCTGCGCGCCGACCGCGATGAATTGCACGACTACGCCCCACGCGCACCGCAAGCCAAGCGCCAGAAGAGCCTGGTGCTGCAAGTGGCGCTGGGAGTATTCCTCGGTGGGTTGGCGTTATGGCTGGTACAACTGGGCGCGACGGCAATCATGGCCAAGCTGGCCATGGGCACCCTGCAATTCGGCGGCTGACCCCACCTCTCCTGTAGGAGCGAGCTTGCTCGCGAAAAACCCGAAGGCACCGCGTTCATCCAGAATGCCCGCGTTATCGTTAACGGTCTTCGCGAGCAAGCTCGCTCCTACAAAACCCGCGTTCTTCCAGTAGTTTTACGAAGCTGTTCAAGCTCTGTGACACCGTGCCCCGGCGCCAGATCAGCCAGGTATTGAGCAGGCGGAAGCTGTCCGTCAGCGGCCACACACTCACCGCCGCACACCCCGGCATACTCTCAAGCATACTGCGCGGCATCAGCGCCAGCCCGGCCCCGGCGCTGACACAGGCCAACATGCCGTGGTACGACTCGATCTCGAAGATCCTGCCCGGCACCGCGCCATCCTGTGAGAACCAGCGTTCGAAGTGATGCCGGTACGAGCAGTTGGAGCGAAACGTATAGATGTTCTCGCCATTTACCTCCTGCCCCCGGGTGATCGGCGCGTGATGCAGTGGCGCAATCACCACCATCTCCTCCTCGAACACCGCCACACCCTCTAGCGTGGAATGCAGCACCGGCCCATCGACAAAGGCCGCCGTCAGCCGGCCCGACAGCACGCCTTCGATCATGGTGCCCGAGGGGCCCGTGCTCAGGTCCAGCTCGACCTTGGTGTATTGCTGGTTATACGCCGCCAGTAATGCCGGAATACGCACGGCCGCCGTGCTCTCCAGCGAGCCCAGAGCAAAGGCGCCTTGGGGCTCCTCCCCCGCCACTGTGGCGCGTGCTTCTTGCACCAGGTCGAGAATGCGCCGCGTATAGCCGAGGAAATTCCACCCGGCCGGCGACAGGCGCAGGCGGCTTTTCTCGCGGATAAACAACTCCACGCCCAGGTCCTGCTCCAGTTGTTTGATGCGCGTGGTGAGGTTCGATGGCACGCGATGAATCAACTGCGCGGCGGCGCTGATGCTGCCTTGCTCGGCAACGGCCTTGAAGATTTCCAGTTGCACCAGGTCCAAGTCATTCTCCATTCATGAACGTATTGCTTAATATTATTCAGTTTCAAGAAAACATACAGCCCCGTACGCTGGCCCCATTCCACTCATTCAGCCGGACGGTGCCATGAACAATGCTTTCTCCCACCAGACCCACGCCCTGTCGATCAACCCCGCCAACGGCGAAACAGTCCGCAGCTACCCCTATGAAAGCGCAGAACAGCTGAACGCCGCCCTCGCCCGCTCGACCGATGCCTTCAGAACCTGGCGCCGCACGCCCGTGAGCCAGCGCGCCGAATACCTGCTGACCCTGGCTGTCGCCCTGCGTGAGCAAGCAGAAGACATGGCGCAAATGATCACCCTGGAAATGGGCAAACCCATCGCCCAGGCCCGCGCCGAAATCGAAAAGTGCGCGCAACTGAGCGAATGGTACGCCGCCCACGGCCCGGCCATGCTCGCCCCGGAGCCCACCCTGGTGGACAACGGCAGCGCCCGGATCGAATACCGCCCACTGGGCCCAATCCTCGCGGTAATGCCGTGGAATTTCCCGGTATGGCAAGTGCTGCGCGGCGCGGTGCCGACCCTGCTTGCCGGCAACACCTACGTGCTCAAACACGCGCCAAACGTGATGGGCAGCGCCTATCTGATCCAGCAAGCGTTGCGCAAAGCCGGTTTTGCTGACGGTGTGTTCGAAGTGATCAACGTCACCCAGGACGGCGTGTCCGCCGCTATCGCCGACCCACGCATCGCCGCTGTGACCCTCACCGGCAGCGTGCGCGCAGGCATCGCCATCGGCTCCCAGGCCGGGGCCGCGTTGAAGAAATGCGTGCTGGAACTGGGCGGCTCCGACCCCTTCATCGTGCTCAACGACGCCGACCTCGACGCCGCCGTACAAGCCGCCGTGATCGGCCGCTTCCAGAACAGCGGCCAGGTCTGCGCCGCCGCCAAGCGCTTGATCATCGAAGCGGGCGTGGCTGAAGCCTTCACCGCCAAGTTCCTTGAAGCCAGCCGCGCCCTGGTGATGGGCGAGCCCACCTCGGACACCACCTATATTGGCCCCATGGCGCGCTTTGATCTGCGTGACGAACTGCACGGCCAGGTCCAGGCGACCCTGGAAGAAGGCGCCACGCTGCTGCTGGGTGGCCATAAAGTTGCGGGCGCGGGCAATTACTACGAACCGACCGTTCTGGCTGACGTCACCGATCAAATGACGTCGTTCAAACAGGAACTGTTCGGCCCCGTGGCCTCGATCATCACCGCCCGCGACGCCGAGCACGCCGTGGCGCTGGCCAATGACAGCGAGTTTGGTCTGACCGCGAGCATCTTCACCAGCGACGCGGCAAAGGCGCGGGCGATTGCCGACCAACTGGAAACCGGCGGGGTCTTTGTCAACGCGTTCAGCGTCTCAGACCCGCGGGTGGCGTTTGGCGGCGTGAAGAAGAGCGGGTTCGGCCGCGAGCTGTCGCACTTCGGTGTACGCGAGTTCTGCAACGCACAAACGGTGTGGCTGGATCGCAAGTAAAGCTGCAACGGCTAGGCGTCGTCGGTGCGCGCATCGAACGCCGCCTGCGCCTGCAGCACCGCTTCCGAATGGCTGAGCGTCCAGGCGTAAAGCGCCTTGAACGGCTCCTCCAGCGTCCCCCCCAGCGGCGTAATGCTGTACTCCACCGCCACCTGCGAAGACGCGATGACCCGGCGCGCCAGGATGCCACTGCGCTCAAGACGGCGCAGGCTCTGGGTCAGAGCTTTTTGCGTGATGCCGTCCAGGCGACGCCTGATTTCATTGAAGCGCAACGGTTTTTCGCACAAAGAGCCCAGTATCAGCACCGACCACTTGTCGGTGATCTGATCAAGCAATAATCGGCTGGAGCAATCGGCTTTGAATACCTTCGGCACCGGGTCGTTTTGAGTCAGGGCCTGACTATGTTCGAGCATGTGGTTTCCTCTGGGATACCTGATAGCTTTAAAGTGCCTAATTGATATTAGGTATACACAATATACTATCAAGGCTCATTTCAAATGGAGTCTCTGGCAATGAGTGTTACGAATCTGGATGCTTTGTTTCAGCCATTTGCGCTGAAATCCCTGGCCCTGAAAAATCGCATCGTCATGGCACCCATGACCCGTTCGTTTTCCCCCACCGGTGTACCAGAAGAAAACGTCGCCGCCTATTATCGCCGACGTGCCGAACACGACGTCGGGCTGATTCTCTCAGAAGGCACCGCCATTGATCGCCCCGGCGCACGTAACGACCCCGGCGTCCCGCTGTTCCATGGCGACCAGGCATTGGCGGGCTGGAAACAGGTCATCGATGGCGTGCATGCGGCAGGTGGCAAAATGGGGCCGCAAATCTGGCATGTCGGATCGGTCGCCAACATGTTCAACGACTGGGCCCCTGAGACAGGTATCGAAGGCCCTTCCGGCCTCGCCGCACCGAGTACGCCACGCGGTGACGCGATGAGTGATGAAGCCATCGCCGACACGATTGCCGCTTACGCCAAGGCTGCCGCCGACTCCAAACGGCTGGGGTTTGACACCGTTGAAATACACGGGGCACACGGCTATTTACTCGATCAGTTCTTCTGGGAAGGCACCAACCAGCGCCCGGACCACTTCAACGGTGCATCGATCAAGGAGCGCTCGCGTTTCGCGGCAGAGGTGGTCAAGGCTATACGCGCAGCAGTTGGTCCAGCGTTCCCGGTGATATTGCGCGTAAGCCAGTGGAAACAGCAGGATTACAGTGCGCGCCTGGCCACTACGCCGGACGCCATGTCGGACTGGTTGGTGCCGTTGGTGGAAGCCGGCGTCGACATCCTGCATTGCTCGCAACGGCGTTTCTGGGAGCCTGAGTTCCCTGAGCTGGATGGCGAACAGGGGCTGAACTTCGCGGGGTGGGCCAAGAAACTCACCGGTGCGGCAACCATCAGCGTTGGCTCGGTTGGCCTGTCTGGAGACTTTATTGCCGCATTCGGTGGCGAGAGCTCTCAACCCGCCAGCCTGGATAACCTGGTGCAAAGGCTTGAGCGCGAGGAGTTCGACCTTATCGCCGTAGGGCGCGCATTGCTGAGCGACCCACAGTGGGTCAGCAAGATTCGTACGGGAGAAACCGCCAGCCTGAAAGCCTTCAGCCCATCGGACCTTGCTGAGCTCATCTAGTCAATAGGCCCAAGTCAGCCTCGACTGTGCCGTCGCACGCACTGCACCAACCCCTCCAGTGCCGGAGAATTCACCGGCGCGAGCACACAGACCGTGTGCTCGCGCTTGCCTTCCGCAACTGTCAGGGTGTAATGCACCCGGCCTGGGTTGCCAGGCTCGGGATCGGTGCTTTGCGGCAACTGGAAAAAATCCGACGCTTCAATCAGTTGCCGCAACTCCTGCTGATCAGGCTCGGGCAGCGCGTCCAACTCTACCGTGCGCGGCTTGGCCAACCCCGGAAAAAACGCCGGTCCGCCGCTTTCCTTGATTGAAATTCGCATGGTTTTTCCTCGCCGCTCAGGCGGCTTCGTCAAACGTTTATGCCCACCGCTTTCCAGCCTTCCTTGACTGCCTTCTGCTCAGCTTTGTTCACACCATAAAGCTGGCCGGCAATATCGTGGGTAATGCGCGCAAAACGCAAGAACCCGGAATTGGGCCGCAACCGCGAATCGCGCAGCGCGTCATACCAGATCCGCCCGGCACGCTCCCAGGCGAACCCGCCAATCCGGGTGGCCACCTGATAGAACGCGTGGTTGGGAATGCCGGAATTGATATGCACGCCACCATTGTCCTCGTAAGTTTGCACAAAATCATCCATGTGCCCAGGCTGGGGGTCTTTGCCCAGCAGCTTGTCATCAAACGCAGTGCCTGGCGCCTTCATCGAGCGCAGCGCCGTGCCCTTGATCTTTTTGGTAAACAGCCCCTTGCCGATCAACCAGTCGGCATCCTCGGCCGTTTGCTTTAACGCGTACTGCTTGATCAGCGAACCGAACACATCCGACAGCGACTCGTTCAGCGCACCGGATTGATTGAAATACATCAGCTTGGCTTCATCCTCGGTCACGCCATGGGCCAACTCATGGCCAATGACGTCGAGTGCCACGGTAAAGCGGTTGAACAACTGCTGGTCGCCATCGCCGAACACCATCTGGGTCGAATTCCAGAACGCATTGTTGTAGTCCTGGCCGAAGTGCACCGTGGCGTCCAACGCCATGCCCGCATCGTCGATGGAGTTGCGGTCGAAGACCTGGTCAAAAAAATCGAAGGTCGCGCCCAGGCCGTCATAGGCTTCGTCTACTGCGGCATCGCCACTGGCGGGCTGCCCTTCGCCGCGAATCAGCTTGCCGGGCAGGCTGTCGGTGTTTTCGGCACTGTAGATCGAGCGTTGCTTCTCGGCGCCCACGGCCAGTGCCATGCGGGCCGGGCCCTTGGCGGGTACCGCGACCATGCGCAACGAGCGAAACGTGCTGTCCTTGGCACGCGTGCGTAATGCGACCTCCCGCTGGGCTTTATCCCCGTGGCGTGCGATCTGGTCGAGCATGTACGGCGGGATCAGGCAGAAAATCGGGTTGCGCGGTTGGCGAACACACATGAGCTGGCTCCTTTTTGGCGTGTGGTGAACGTCCGGGTAACGGTTTTCAGGATAGCCCTGTGTTCGCCCCCTGGGCCAAATTGTCATGAGTTTGTGTTTCAGTGGTGTTTATCCGAGGCCCATAAGGAACATGCCCATGCCCGCCCGCACAGCCCAAATCGACCTTTCCCACCGCCCAAGGCTCGCCGACCTGCGCCCATTGGTCGCAGCCAGCCCCTCCCTGCTGGAAGCCAGAGCCGCGACGCCGCGCGTCACAGCGGCCAAGGACCTCAAAAACCGCGCGGGCTATGCCGACGATTTCCTCAGCGACTTCGTGGTGCCATGGCCCACGGTTGGCGAGCCACTGGCGGGCGACGTGCAACCCAAGCGCCTGGACTACACGCATTTCTCCATCACCCTGTCGCGCTCCCGACGATTGGCGCTCTACGTGGGGGTCAATATCGACGGCGCCAAGCATGTGGACATCACGCGCAGCAACGACACCTGGGCCTACGATGGTCGCCTGCCCCTGGATGCTCAGGTAGGTGAAGACCTCTATGCCGGCAATGGCCTGGACCGCGGCCACCTGGTGCGGCGCCAGGACCCCAACTGGGGCGACGAGGCGGCCACCGCCAACTTCGACACCTTTCACTTCACCAACTGCTCGCCACAGATGAGCGGCTTCAACCAGAAGACCTGGCTGGAACTCGAAGACTACATCCTCGATAACACCCAGCGCTGGAAAGCCCGGGCCACGGTATTTACCGGGCCAGTGTTCGCCGATGACGACCGACTTTACCGTGGCGTAAAAATCCCCAAGGCGTTCTGGAAAGTAGTGGCCTACCTCAGCGACGATGGCAAGCCGTCCGCCAGCGCCTACATGATTGACCAAAGCCGCGAGCTGGGCCAACTCGACCTGGTATTCGGCCCGCTGCGAACCTACCAGCGCAGTGTGATTGCGATCGAACAACTGACCGGCATCCGCTTCGCCAACCTGGCCGACTACGACGGGTTCAGCAACGAAGAGCGTGCGACAGGCACCCGGATCGAAGCGCTGATCCGCGGCCCCCAAGACATACGACTCTGACCCATTCTTCTGTAGGAGCGAGCTTGCTCGCGAAGCACCTGAGAGCACAGCGGCGTATCAGGTTTCCCGCGTTATCGTTGACGACCTTCGCGAGCGAGCTCGCTCCTACAGGGGGTGATCGCTTACCATACCGCCGCCGGTTCCCGTATGGGACTAACAGGGAATTCGAAACGCCGCACGCGACGTGAACCGAAACTGCCCCCGCAACTGTAGATGCCAAGCCTGCTCCCCACTGCCACTGGACTGCGTCCGGGAAGGCGGGAGCGAGGCGACGACGCATCAGTCAGGAGACCTGCCGGCCCAGCTAATTCACTAACCGGCGGGGTGTCCGGGAAGGACATCCTGGCCCTGCGCATCTGCAGCTTCCATGGGCGTATTTCCGAGCCGTACCTCCCCTGCTGCACCTACGGTTCACAAGGAGATCGCCTCATGCTGCCACGCGTTACCGCCCTGATCGCAGGCTTGAGTGTGTGTGCCCTGGCGCAAGCCGCGCCCACTCAGTACCCGCTGACCCTGCAAAACTGCGGCAGCACCCTGACCTTCCAGCACGCCCCCGCCCGCAGCGTGACCATCGGCCAGGCCGCCACCGAGATGCTCTACGCCCTGGGCGTGGGCGACAAGGTGGTCGGCACTTCGCTGTGGTTCAACAACGTGGCGGCGCAGTACAAGGCCCAGGACGACCGCATCGAGCGCCTGGCCAACAACGAGCCCAGCTTCGAAGCCGTACTCGCCAAGCGCCCGCAACTGGTGGCCGCCGAGCTGGAATGGGTGGTGGGCCCCCAAGGCGTGGTCGGCACCCGTGAGCAGTTTCATGAACTGAAGATCCCCACCTACCTGTTGCCGTCCGACTGCGAAGGCAAGGACAACCTGGTCGGCGCCGATGGCACGCGATTGGAGCCCTTTCGCATCGAGACGATCTACCAGAGCCTCCAGCAACTGGCGCAGATTTTCGACGTGCAGGATCGCGGCCAACAACTGACCGACGAACTCAAGGCGCGCCTGGCCAAGTCCATCGCCACGGCACAGGGCAAGGGCTTGCAGCAAGCCAGTGCACTGGTGTGGTTCTCCAGCGCCGAAATGGCCAGCGACCCTTACGTAGCGGGTCATAAGGGCGTGCCGCAATTCATGCTGCAAACCCTTGGCCTGCGTAACGTGGTGCAGTCCGATGAAGAGTGGCCTGCCGTCGGCTGGGAAACCATCGCCAAGGCCAACCCCACCTTCCTGGTGATCGCACGCATGGACCGCCGCCGCTACCCGGCCGACGACCATGAAAAGAAACTCGCCTTCCTGCGCAGCGACCCGGTGACCCGCAACATGGACGCGGTCAAGAACAACCGCATCATCATCCTCGACGCCCTGGCCTTGCAGGCGAGCCTGCGCACCTTCGAGGGCCTCGAACAACTGGCCGCCGCCATCGACGGCTACCGCCTGGGCCAATGATGCGCACCCTACTCGCCCTGGCGCTGCTGTTGCTCGCCCTGCTCGCTGGCGTCGCCATCGGTGAAACCGCCATCGAACCGCAGGTGGTGCTGCAGGTGCTCGCCAATAAACTCTGGGCCGCCGGCTACGTACTGGACCCCATCGACGAAGGCGTGGTGTGGAACTACCGCCTCACCCGTGCTTTGGTGGCCGCAGCTTGCGGTGCAGGGTTGGCAACGTGCGGCGTGATCCTGCAATCGCTGCTGCGTAACCCGCTGGCCGACCCGTACCTGCTGGGCATTAGCGCCGGCGCGTCAACCGGCGCGGTGCTCGTCGCCTTGATCGGCGTGGGCGGTGGCTCGGTGTGGTTGGCGGCGGGCGCGGTCGTGGGGGCGATGGCGGCGTTCGCGCTGGTGACCCTGCTCGCACGGGCCAGCGGATCGTCCAGCGGTACCGGGCAGATCATCCTCGCAGGCATCGCCGGCTCGCAGTTGTTCAATGCCCTGACCGCGTTCCTGATCACCAAGTCAGCCAGTTCCGAACAGGCCCGCGGCATTATGTTCTGGCTGCTGGGCAACCTCAGCGGCGTGCGCTGGCCGTCGGTGTGGTTGGCGGTGCCGGTGGCGGTCGTGGGGCTCGCAGTGTGCCTGTGGCACCGGCGCGCACTGGATGCGTTTACCTTCGGCAGCGACTCGGCGGCCTCCCTCGGCATCCCCGTACGCCGCGTGCAATTTGTGCTGGTGGCCTGCGCTGCGCTGGTGACGGCGGTGATGGTGTCCATCGTCGGCTCCATCGGGTTTGTCGGCTTGGTGATTCCCCATGCGGTGCGCCTGTTGCTTGGCACCGGGCATTCGCGCTTGCTACCGGCCAGCGCCTTGGGTGGCGCGCTGTTTTTGATCGCCGCGGACGTGCTGTCGCGCACCTTGATCAAGGGCCAGGTGATTCCGGTGGGTGTGGTGACCGCATTGGTGGGCGCGCCAGTGTTTGCGCTGATCCTGATTGGCCGGAGGAATGCGCGATGAGCGTGCTCAGTTGCCGCGGCCTGGGCTTCAAAGTGCGTGACGCGCAGTTGCTGCGTGACATTGACCTGGACGTGCAGTTGGGTGAAACCCTCGGCATCGTCGGGCCCAATGGTTCAGGCAAATCCACCCTGCTCAAATTGCTGGCTGGATTACGTGTGCCGGCCAGCGGCGATGTTCGCCTGGGTGGCAAGCCGCTTCGTGAATTGCCCCGCCGCACCATCGCGCAGCAATTGGCGGTCGTGGAGCAACAGGCCGACACCGACGACGCCATCCGCGTGTTCGACGCCGTGGCCCTGGGCCGCACACCGTGGCTGTCGGCGCTGAGCCCGTGGTCGCGTGAAGACGACGCCATCGTGCTCCAGGCCCTGCATGACGTAGACGCCACCCACCTGAGCCAACGCGCCTGGCGCAGCCTCTCCGGTGGCGAGCGCCAGCGCGTGCACATCGCCCGCGCCCTGGCGCAACGGCCGCAGATTTTATTGCTGGACGAGCCGACCAATCACCTGGATATCCAGCATCAACTGGCGATCCTCAAAGGTGTGCAAGGCTTGCCGGTGACCACCTTGATTGCGCTGCATGATCTGAATCAGGCGTTGACCTGTGATCGCCTGGCCGTGCTGGATCGCGGGCAACTGGTGGCGCTGGGCGCGCCGCTGGAGGTGCTGACGCCACAGCGCTTGCAGGAGACATTCGGAGTGCAGGGGCATTACCTGACGGACCCGTTCGACGGCGCGCAAATCCTGCGCCTGCGCTCCAACTGAAACCTGTAGGAGCGAGCTTGCTCGCGAAAAACTCCCAGGCGCCGCGTTCATCCAAGAAACACGCGTTATCGTTGACGTTTTTCGCGAGCAAGCTCGCTCCTACAGAAGTCGATGCATATGGGTTGTCTGCCAGATCGGGTCGGCCTCGACATCCACCACCTCGAACCCCTGCCGCTGCCAGAAATCAATCGCGCCGGGCAGAAACGGATGGGTATGCAAGTACATCATCTCCACACCATCCGCTCGCGCCAGCGCTTCCAGCGAGCGGTATAACCGGCCCGCCAGGCCCAAGCGGCGCACTGCCGGGAGCACATACAGGCGCACCACTTCCACCGTCTTGCGCCCCTGGTAGTTCAACTGTGGGAAGCGGCCGTCGTAGGGCCGGTAAGCCACTGCGGCAACGATGCGGCCTTCGGCACGGGCAATCAAAAACCGCCCGCCGCCCTCAAGGTAGACAGCTTCAAACTGCGCCAGATCGTGAGGGACACCGGTGGCACTGAGGGTAGGGAACAGTTCATCCCGCACCTGCAAGCTGAAGCTCAGCACCTGGGGAATGTCAGCGGCCTGCACCGCCTCGATACTAACGCTCATCGCCAAGGATCCGGCCCGTTATCCACTGGCGAGCGTAAGCCAATACGCGATCGGCCATCGCCACCGGAAAATGAATAAACCCATGGGCCGCTTCCGGCAGCAGATGGGCCTCAACCGCCGCCCATCGCTCGGCGATAAGCAGGGTGTCGTCCTTGAGCGGGTCCAATTCGCCCACGAACATCAGCGCGGGCGGCAGCCCCTCAAAGTCTCCATACAAGGGCGACAACGGCGGCTGCCGGCGCGTCTCGTCGCTGATCCCCGGCGTTAGCAGACGCAGCGCCTGGACCATGCCCGGCCCGTCCAGCAACAAGGTGTCCGGCCCGGCCGTGCGCACACTGGGCGTGCCGGTCAAATCGTAGACGCCGTAATACAACACCGCGCCGCTTACCCGCTGGAGCAACTCGGGCCATGGCTTGAGCGCCAACAAGGTGGCCGCCGCCAGGTGCCCGCCGGCCGATTCACCGACGAAAAACACCGGCAGGCCAGCAAACTCCGAGCAGTCCGCCAGGAGCCAGCGCGCAGCCGTCAGGCAGTCTTCCAGCAGCCCTTCAATTGGCGTATCCACCGCCAGCCGATAATCCACCGACACCACCGCCACGTCGCACGCATTCACCATGCCGAGGTTAAGGTCGTCATCCATTTGCGCATTGCCGATCACCCAACCACCGCCGTGGATATCCAGCACCACGCCTTTGGGCTTGCCACTGGGGCGCAAGATGCGCACGGGCACCGTGCCCAGCCTTTTCAGCTCAACCACGGGCGCCTTCTTGAACGTCTGGCTGGCGCGTAGCAGTGCCTGGATCATGCGCGGCGTCACGCGGTTGCGGATTTTAAAGCGCGGCATCCACGCCAGTTTCTGATTGAAGCGGCGCATCTGGGCCAGTTCGGGCTCGCTGGCGGGCCAATGCTGGTAGGCCATCAGCGATTATTACGCAGGATCGAGAAGTTCAACGCCGCGGCCACGCACAGCCACGCCAGATACGGGAACAAGATCAAGCCGGTGATCAAATCCAGGCGCACGGCCAGCACTACCATCGCGGCTACGGTGAGCCACAAGAGCACGATAATCACCATCCCGGCGAACAACCGATGAGCACCGAAGAACACCGGCGTCCACAGCGTGTTCAACGCGATCTGCGCCGCCCACAGAGCCAATACCATTTCGCTGCCGGGGATCAGGGTCAAGCGGTAACCGGCCCAGGCCAACAGCAGGTAGATGATCGTCCATGCCACCGGGAACAGCCAATTAGGCGGGGTAAAGCTGGGCTTGACCAAGGATTCGTACCAGGCGCCGGGTTTGAAGATCACGCCGGTACTGGCGGCGGCGGCGCAGGCGAGCAGGAAGATGAAAAAGGTCATGGTCGGTCCTTGAGGTCCAGTGGATGGAAAACAGTACACTGCTTTCAAGTGACTCGAACTACCGCGGATAAATTCAATGGGGGCGGCAAAATACCCGCTCTTCTGCGCGTCATGAAAATTGGTTATGGTCGGCAACATCCAGCATCGCTGCCCGAGACGTCCCCTTGCCCCAGCTTGCCGATCACCGCAGCAGCCCCTGGTCAGTGTTCCTGATCTTCCTGCGCCTGGGCCTCACCTCCTTCGGCGGGCCGATAGCGCACCTGGGCTATTTTCGCCAAGAGTTCGTCACCCGCCGCCGCTGGCTCAGCGAGCGCAGCTATGCCGAACTGGTCGCCCTGTGCCAGTTCCTGCCCGGCCCGGCCAGCAGCCAGGTTGGTATCGCGTTGGGCCTGTCCCGCGCAGGTTACCGGGGCGCGGCAGCAGCCTGGGCCGGGTTCACCTTGCCGTCGGCCATCGCACTGATCCTGTTTGCCCTGGGGCTGGCCCACTACGGCGGCGCCCTCCCCCCTGGCGCGCTGCACGGCCTCAAAGTCGTCGCCGTGGCGGTGGTGGCCCAGGCCGTGTGGGGCATGGCACGCAACCTGTGCCGAGGCGTTTTGCGGGTGGCGTTGATGTTGAGCGCCGCCTGCGTGGTGCTGCTGCTACCCTGCGCCTGGGCTCAAGTCGGCGTCATGGTGGTCGCAGGCGTGGCGGGCCTGTTGCTGTTCAAGCCCGAAAGGAGTGCTGAGCCCGACGCGCTGCCCATCGCCATCAGCCGCCGCACCGGAGCGCTGTGGTTGATGCTGTTTTTGCTGTTGCTGATGGGCTTGCCGATCCTCGCCGCATGGGCGCTTAACCCCACACTGGCGCTGGTAGACGCCTTCTACCGCACCGGCGCGCTGGTATTCGGCGGCGGCCACGTGGTGTTGCCGCTACTGCAAGCCGAAGTGGTGCCCAGCCACTGGGTCAGCAACGATGTATTCCTCGCCGGCTACGGCGCCACCCAAGCCGTGCCCGGCCCGCTGTTCACTTTCGCCGCCTTCCTCGGCGCCTCGATGACCCACGCGCCGAGCGGTTGGCTTGGCGGGGTGATCGCGCTGCTGGCGATCTTCGCCCCGTCGTTTCTGCTGATCTTCGGTGCCTTGCCCTTCTGGGCCAACCTGCGCAGTAGCCCGCGTACCCAGGCCGCGCTCGCCGGGGTGAACGCGGCAGTGGTTGGCCTGTTGTTGGCGGCGCTGTACCAACCGGTGTGGACCAGCGCAATATTCAACGGGTATGACGTGGCGTTGGCGCTACTCGCATTGGCCGCGCTGATGGTGTGGAAGCTGCCTCCATGGCTGGTGGTGATAGGTTGCGGCGTACTCGGCGGGTTACTGTAGGAGCGAGCTTGCTCGCGAAAAACTCACAGGCGCCGCGTTTAATCTGAAGGCACGCGTTATCGTTAACGATTTTCGCGAGCAAGCTCGCTCCTACAGCATGGGGGCTCAGCCCGGCTCGACAATCTTGAGCCACGGCCAACGCGCCTGATAACTCCTGGCCTTGTGCAAAAACAGCTCCGGCTCCGGATGCAAAGGGTTGATACGCAAGACACCCTGCTCCACATCCTCCAAACCATAAGGCGCATACACCTCGCCGGACGCAACATCCAACGCAATGCACGTCCCCGCCACCAGGTAACGGTCAACCCCCTGCCGAGCCGAACGCAACTGCGGGTAAGGCCGGCCAAACCGCTGGCCATACCAAAGGTGCACCCGCGCCTGATTCTTGACCTCTACATTTACACACAGGTCTTTAAATAGCCCCTGCGCCCTACGAATCACCGCGTCCTCCGCCTCGTAGGACACATCCTCATCAAAGTAAAAAACGTCATAGTCCTTCACGCCCTGAGCAGCCGGCAGATTCGCCTGATGATTCCACACCGCCTGGAACAGGCAGCCCGCCGTGAGCATGCACTGCTGCACACCCAGATCCGGCAGGCGCGCGGTGATTTGCGCATTGATCGGGTTAGCCATGGCCAATTCGAGCAAGGTGTCGACAGTCAATGTCATGTTCAGTCCTCCATCGTCGGCCGCAACAATACCACCCCAACATGTCACTTCTGTAGGAGCGAGCTTGCTCGCGAAAAACCCAAACGATAACGCAGCGCCTGTAGGCAAAATCCGACTCCCCTGCCGCACCTTGCTCCATCGCCTGCGCGTGCCTCTGACGCCGTGCGCCGACCCTGCTTATCCCTACCTTTAGTCGGATATTACGGAGGGTACTGACGCAACGACTAGCCTTCAGCCTAGCGTCAGGGATAACGCTGAACATTCGGTCCATGAAGGGCCAGTACGCCTCATCGTCCCGACGCTTTATCTGCTGAGGAGACGATAATGAAAATAACCTTGAAACGGTTGGCGTGCCTGGGTGCAAGCTTCACCAGCGCGCTCGCCATGGCCGATGCGGCCAGCCCGCCCATGCTGTCACCCGCGATCCCCTTCGACGTCACTGCCAACTCCCCCATCACCCTGGACAGCCTGCAACACGATTTCGACGTGCTGTCGTGGCAGACCTTCGTCGCCCTGAACTGGCCCGCCAACGCCGACGGCAGCGCCAACACCTCGGCGCAGATCGGCGCGCCGGGGCAGAGAGTTTGGGAGTCGTGGAAGGAGAGCTACGCGATTTTCCTGCCCCAAGGCCAGAAGCCGCTCGCCTGGGACCAGCACACGCCGCCACCCGCCGCCTGCCAAGGCAAGGGGGACCTGCCCGTGCTGCAACAGATGGGCAAGGTCGCCGGTGTGCTCGACGAATTCATCCAGCCGTTCAAGACCGGCCCGCTGGTGGACCAGAACGGCACCTACACGCGCAACGCGATTATGGTCAACCAGCCGATGTTCAACGACATCGTCAACAATGGCCTCTACAGCAAGGAAGGCCAGCAGGCTTTCTTCACCAAGGCCGACAGCCGCATCGCCTTCTCCTGCGGCTCGCAGGATGACAAGCAGGTCGGCGCAATCATGGTCAAGTCGGCCTGGAAGGTACTCGGCAGCAACGACAACCCGCAGGAATTCCACGCCGTCGACGCGTTGGTTTACACCCCCGGCAACACCGACCCGAACACAGGCGCGGTGATCCCCGAGTCGTGCAGCGCGCAGCAGGTCGGGCTGGTCGGCCTGCACATCGTGCACAAGACCAAAGACGCGCCGCAGTGGGTATGGTCGACCTTCGAGCACGTGCGCAACGTGCCGGAAGAGACCACGCCGATGAACGAGCGCAAGGGCCCCTATCTGTTCTACGACGCCCAGGCCAGCAACCGCCCGGTGAATGAGCCGCCAGCGCGGCCGTGGGACCCGTCGAAGCACGCCACGCCTTCGCAGATCGTACGGGAAATCCCGCTCACCGCCGCGACCCACCAGCTCAACGCGCAGTGGCAAGGCGCGCTCCAGGGCACGGTGTGGGCCAACTACCAGCTGATCAGCACCCAGTGGCCAACCGCCCCCGCCGATGACTGCCAAGTACCGTCGCCGACCAACCCGCTGGGCACGCCTGCGCCGAACTTCCTGGCCAACGCCACGCTGGAGACCTACAACCAGGGCACCACGCCACAGGCCTCGTCCAGTTGCATGGAGTGCCACAACAACGCGACCACCCGGGTGACCCAGTCCCCGCGCACCAGTTTCGCCGATTTCACCTTCCTGCTTGAACGTGCCCAATCCACCGGTGCCAAGGAGTGATGCCATGAGCGACCCGAACCTGCAAAACTTCATCGACCTGTCCGCCGTGCTCACTGGCCTGTCAGCTAAACTGCTGGCGCCTTTGCTCGACCCGGTCAACCTGCCGCCGCTGTTCTTGGCCACTGCCGAGCAAGGCATGGGCACCGCTGCGTTCAGCAACCTGCTGACGCTGTTCGCCAGCATCAAGAGCCAACCGCCTGAGCAAATCGCCAGCGCCGTGCTCGGCAACTCTGACCCGCAGATCGCCCAGGGCGCCCGCTCGATCATGAAGCTGTGGCTGCTTGGTAGCTGGTACCAGCCTTATGACCAGGGCACCGCCCACAAGGGTGACATCCGCGTGGTCTCTGACCAGGCCTACAAGGAAAGCTGGGCGTGGAAGATCGCCCAATCCCACCCTATGGGCTACAGCCAGTACCACTTCGGCTACTGGAACGAGCAGCCACCGACCCTCAAGCAATTCACCGGTGTCGACGCCAAGGAAGGGCAGCAGCCATGAGCACTCTAAACACCCAGAACATCGAAACCGCCGATGTAATCGTCGTGGGCGCCGGCATGGCCGGCAGCGTCATGGCCTATCAGTTGGGCCTGGCCGGCTTGAAAGTGCTGGTGCTCGAGTCGGGCCCGGCGATACCGCCTAACCGCAGCGAGTACCTGGAGCGCTTCTACACGGCCGTACTCAAGGCGCCCGAGTCGCCCTACCCACCGGAGCAGTCCGAGCAGACCCCAGCCAAACAGTTCGCCCCGCGAGCGACTATCCAGGACTTGATCACCGCCGGCAGCGACGACCCGAACAAGGTGCAGAAGAGCTACCTGGTACAAACGGGCAAGCAATTGTTCGCCAGCACCTACGAGCGGGTAGGCGGCGGGACCATGTGGCACTGGATGGGCACGGCCCTGCGCCTGTTGCCCAACGACTTTCGTATGCAGAGCAAGTACAAGGTCGGGGTCGACTGGCCGATCAGCTACGACGACCTGCAGACTGCCTACTGCCGCGCCGAGGAAGAGATGGGCGTGTCCGCCGATGTTGCGTCGCAGACCTACCTGGGCGTGACCTTCCCGCAGGGATATCAATACAGCATGCACGGCATCCCGCCGTCGTTGGTCGACCAAGGCGTGGGCAAAGCCGTCGATGGGACGCAGTACCAAGGCATCACCCTAAAAGTGCGGCAAACTCCAGCCGGGCGTAACTCGCAGAACGACAACGGTCGCCGGGTGTGCGCCGGCAACACCAGCTGCACGCCGATCTGCCCGATCCAGGCCAAGTACGACGCCACCGTGACCATGGCCAAGGCGCTGGATACCGGCAACGTGCGGATCCTCTACCAGTGCGTGGCGAGCAAGGTGCAGGTCGATGCCAATGGGGTCACGGGGATCGATTTCATCCAGTACCAGAACAACGGCACGCAACAGAACGGCACGGCTCAGGGCAAGCGCTACGTGATCGCCGCCCACGCGATCGAAACGCCCAAGCTGCTGCTCAACTCCATCGGCCCGCACAGCCCCAACGGCGTGGCCAACAGCAGCGGCCAGGTCGGCAAGTCATTGGCCGACCACCCGGTGTACCTGGCCTGGGGCCTGATGCCTGAAGGCAAGCCGCTGTTCCCGTTCCGTGGGCCATTGTCCACCTCGGGGATCGAAGACATGCGCGATGGCCCGTTCCGCAGCGAGCGTGCCGCCTGGCGTATCGAGATCGGCAACGAGGGCTGGAATTGGTCGGCGAATGATCCGTACGCCACGGTCTGCGATTTCATCGACGGCACTAACGAAGGCGGCGCCAACCCTGGTAAAAAGGCCTTGTCCGGCGTGGCGCTGGTGCAGCAGCTCAACAGCGTGCTGACCCGCCAGTTCCGCCTGGGCTTCTTGATCGAGCAGGTCGAGAAAGACCCCGACAAAGCGCTGTGCCGGGTAGAGAGGGCCGAGGGGCTCACCGACGGCTTGGGCCTGACCAGGCCGCAGATCGCCTACGAACTGTCCGACTACACCAAGGAGGGCTTCAAGCAGGCGCGCCTGGCCGCCACGCATATCATCACCAAACTGATGGGCGCCACCGAGCTGACCAACCTGAACCCTGAGCTCAAGCCCGGCTCGCAAACGGTGTTCGAGCACGGCGGCCAGAACTACGCGTTCTTCGGCGCTGGCCACCTGATGGGCACCTACCGCATGGGCTCAGACCGCAGATATTCGGTGGTGGACAAGGACCAGCGCAGTTGGGACCACCCCAACCTGTTCCTGGTCGGCGACGGCGTGTTCCCCTCCACCGGCACCGCCAACCCGACCTTGACCATCACCGCGCTGACCTTCCAGGCCGCCGACGTGGTCGCCAGCGACCTGCTCAAGCGTACCGTACAGGTGCAGGCCAACCAGGCCTGGCAAGGCACCGGCGTGCAGGTCAACGGGCATAGCTGGCAAATGGCGGTGTGCACCGGTGGGCAGTGGACGGCCAACCCGGGCACCGGCATGGTCGGCGCGGCGGGCCACCCAGGCCTGACCGCCAAGCCCGGTTATACCTTGCCCGGTCAACCGGAAGGCGCGTTGATCGGGCGTATCGGCACCAGCGGCGCGCCGTTCCTGGTGGGCAACCAGGCGCAATTGCCGCGTGGCCAGCAGGGGGAGTTGCAACTGTGCATCAATGACGACCTGGCCGGGCGTTACGGGGCTGGCCTGAGCGATAACCAAGGCAGCCTGTCGGTGGAGGTGCGTTTCGGGGCGGTGTAGGCGCAGGCGTAGCAACCCCACAATGCCGCGGTATTGTGGGGTTGTTCTCTGTCGGCAAGTTGGCTTTTGATAAGTTGGACGCGTGGTTACCGTGCGGTTGCCGGCAACTCCTGGCACCACTTTATAGAACGCAGCGCTTCCTCGGCAGGCACAAGCGCGTAGCGCGAGTAAAACATTGTTCCACTGAAACGACGTCCGTCGACTTCACCCAAGGTCTGCCCATCCTTGTAGTCAGAGGTGCTGAGTTGGTCGGCGATGTAATACACCTTGCCATTCTCGACGGTGATATCGAAACGCTGGTTAACCATACCGCTGATGATCGGTGGCGAGGTGGAGGCGACGCTGTGCTTGCCGGCGGGAATGCCGGCCTTGAAAAAACTACCGGAAGGCAAGCTGCCGATGGTGCGGCCATCGACCTGAATAGTCGGGGCGACCCCGCTACCGATGCTGGCGGACGTGCGATAAAAGTACACCGTGGCCTCATCCGCACGGGGCTCTGCCGGTGATGTGAAGAATGGTTGGCCTTTCAGATCGGGACCGCTGATGCAGCCGGTCAGTGAGACCAGGCCTGCGAACAGGCTGGCCCAGAGTAGCGTACAGCGCATGGCATGAAACTCCTTGAACGTGGATCAATGGGCGGCGGGTTTGATGACTGTCACCGTTACCGGGTTCAGATCGTGCACAGCCCTTTACCGAAGTCAGTGGCATCAGAACTCGGCCAAGGTGCAAAACCACTCTTCGGCGTCAGATTCACAATGTTCCGATCCTTGAGCATCGGGTACTTGCGCTTGAGCGCCTGCACCGTGTCCTCGGCATTGTTCACGTTGGACAGGCAAAAGCGCAGAGCATCAACGCGCAGATCGCCGATATAGAGGGTCTCCCCGGCCTTCACCGAGAAAACCGCAGGCACCGGGCGCGGCATGGACTTACCCGCGTAATACACGTAATGCCACTGCGTGTACTCATACACACCCGGCGGCACTTCATACATGAAGTAATGGCCCAGCACAGAGGGTGATGGCTGATCATCTTCATTGCCCAGCGTCGTCAGCCGTAATGCGGTGCCGGGCGCTCCCTGTTGCTTGATCTCAACCACCAGCCCATGCGGCTGCATCATCGGAAAGCTCTCACCAATCGAACCCACGATGATCGCCTTACTTGGGTCCGGTGCGTGCTTGCCGTCGTAGCGTGACGTAGCGCACCCAGACAGCAGGGTCGCGCAAAGTGCGACTGCGCCCCAGACAAGATGTTTACTGCTGACTTTCCCTAGCATTGGTTTTTTTCCGATCAGTAATCTTGCAGTTCGTAGAGCCCCGCCGAGCGAACCAAACGTTCGCACATCTGGTGCTTCGTTGCTGGCTCGTCGGCCTCTATTGTCCAGCTACCCGCACCTTGATAACAACCCACTCCTGTAGGAGCGAGCTTGCTCGCGAAAAACCCAAACGATAACGCAGCGCCTGAAGGCAAAATCCGATTTCCCTGCCGCACCTTGCTCCATTGCCTACGCCTGCGTCAGAATCCGCCGGCTTGTGCGCTGGAGTGCCCGTCTCTAAGGTGGCTCGGTCGCTGAATTGTTCAGTGATTCGGGTTTAGTAGCCTGAGCTTGGGTATCTATTAGTGCATGAGTTTCATCAATCAGACAGTGCGTCTGTACTTGATGGTGGCTGTGCGTAGGGCGTCTTCGGGCGCGCCGGCTTTAGATATCCACCGGCCTACTAACCTGCGTACAGCTGCCACCCACTGTTTAGTAGCGGAAAGGTGGTGGCATCACTCAGAGCGAGACGGTTACGCTGACGTTTTCGCATGACGGGAAAAGCGAATGACAACGGTGTATCAGGGAAGCTGCTTATGCGCAGCCGTCACTTACGAGCTATCCGCCACGCCCAAGTCAGTGAGCCACTGCCATTGCCGCCAGTGCCGCAAAAGTCACGGGGCCGCATTCGCTTCTTACGGCAGTGTTCCCCGTGACGCACTACGGGTACTTTCCGGCGCCAACAGCATCAGAACCTACGCATCCTCAGAAACCGTGTTACGCGAATTTTGCTCGCATTGTGGCTCAACATTGTTCTGGTCACGATCTCAAGGCAAGTTTGCCGACTGGGTTTCGATAGCCCTGGGCACGCTCGACACACCCTTCATAGCTGAAAAGCAAAAACACATTCATGTCGACTCCGCAGTGCACTGGTGCGGCTGACTGCTTCAAGTCATTTCAGCTGGTTATAACAGGCTGAAACCGGCAAATAGCTGCCCGCCTCAGAAACCGCCAAGCCGCATGATATGAGTCGCCTGAGCCTCATCTGTTCGCTTGAAGCCACAGCGCTCATAAAAGCCGCTTCCTTCAGCCGTATCCGTGAAAAGACGCACGACCTGAAACCTGAGAGCGGCACGTTCAACAAGCGCCTTTACCAGCGCCTGCCCGACGTGTTGCCCCCTTGACGAAGCTGCGACATACACCCGTCGCAGTCTGGCCACATTATTGTCAGCATAGGGATCAACTGAAAGACCGCCGATGCCTATCAGTTGCTGATTCAAATAGGCCGCCATCAGACACTCGCCGGGTGCATCAAAGCGGTTTGCTCCAGAGTGCCATTCGTTAATCAGACGAGTGAGGAACCTGAAACCCTCGCCAACGGCTTCCTTTTCCAGCGCCAGTATCTGGCGCGGAAGGTGTGTGATCCGTTGAACCTCATATCGTTTCATCCATCCCTGCCTCCAATATGAAACTCGTTCAATGCTAACAATTTCGTTTGAGGTGATGAACACTGCAAGGTCACTCCTGTAGGAGCGAGCTTGCTCGCGAAAACCCCAAACGATCACGCAGCGCCTGAAGGCAAAATCCGATTCCCCTGCCGCACCTTGCTCCATTGCCTACGCCTGCGTCAGAATCCGCCGGCTTGTGCGCTGAGGTGGCCGTCTCTAAGGTGGCTCGGTCGCTGAATTGTTCAGTGATCGGGTTTAGTAGCCTGAAGGTTAATCCAACCAACGTGCACAAGCTTCACCGATCAGACATTGCGTCTGTGTTTGATGGTGGCTGTGCGCAGGGCACCTTCGGGTGCGCCGGCTTCGTTTGGATTCCCCGGTCTACTAACCTGCGCACAGCCGCCACCCTTATGTTTAGTAGCTAAAGGATGGTGGCCCTAAACAGGAATTCAAACATGCTCAAACCAGATTCAACCACCCTCTTCACCGTCGCCCCCAACGCCAGCAACGAAACCCTCATCACCAACAGCTACGAAACCTTCACCAGCGTCAGCACACTGCTGCTCGACCTGTCCGAAGACCTCAACGGCAAACACCGCGACATCGCCCTCGCCATACACCAACTGAGCGAACTGGGCGTACTCCTCACCGCAAGACTCCTCGACCGCGAAGCGCCCTGCCTTGGCTGATGATCAGCTCTTCAACTCATTAGCCTGATGATTCGCCGCGTCGTTGTAAGCCACGTACAACGACTCGGCGATTTGGCTTTCGATGGTTTGGTGCATTCAGCCTCGGCACAAAGCCCTCTGCGCTGACGAGAGCGGCGACTGCGTTCGGCCGGTTAGCGACGGTCTGACTTCGACCGTCGCTATGCATGGTCAAACCTCAGTCTGTTCCGCCATCTCCAGGGCGTCATCGACCTCAATCCCCAGGTATCGAACAGTGCTCTCCAGCTTCGTATGGCCGAGCAGCAACTGAACCGCCCGCAGGTTCTTCGTCCTGCGATAGATCAATGATGCCTTCGTACGTCTCATTGTGTGTGTGCCATACATGGCTGGATCAAGCCCACGGCTTTCACCCAGCCTTTGACGATACGAGCGTATTGACGAGTAGATAGATGGTCTGAAGTATGCAGCCGGCTAGGAAAAAGGTAGTCCTCGCTGCGTAGCTGGGCCCGATGTATCCAGGCCCCGAGAGCAGATCGTGTTTGATCAGTGATCTCAAACTGCACAGGCCGCTGCGTTTTCTGCTGCATCACCATGGCTCGTGATGATAAGTGCTCGCCATGAGCAACATCGCGCACGCGGAGCTTGGTTAAGTCGCAGGCTCGCAGCTTGCTGTCGATGGCCAGATCGAAGAGAGCCAGATCTCGGGTTCTTTCCGCAATTTGAAGCCTTACTCGGATGGCCCAGATATCTCTCAGTCGGAGTGGGGTTTTCTGCCCGACCAGTTTTCCTTTGTTCCAGGGCTGACGTCTGCAGGTAGCGATGATGTTCATGACAAGTCCTCCACGTGTGGAGGGACAAGGATGGCTAATCGGAGCAACGGTCGCTAACCGGCCAAAAGCGGTCCATCGTGGCCCCTAAAAAGCCTGCATGATTCGAGCTTGCTCAACGAGGGTATTCAAAGTCCCGTCGCGCTCAAACCACCCGCCGTACAGGGGGTCACGGAGTGGCGCTACCTTCGGGAGGAAACTACGCTGAAGAAGTACTTTTTTTGTGATGGAGCTGGAAAATGAAAAGGTTTTTTCTGCCACTGTCGTATTTACAGCGCTCGTCGAATTTTCAAATACAGTGTCTGCTGAAATACCCTCTCATAAGAATGCCCGCATTCGTTGCCCAGGCACAGGCTAGTATTAACCTCTCTGCCCTTGCACTTTTGGCAGCAAAATGAACGAACACCTACGCGACGACCGAAAACATTAATAAGGCGGTGCCAAGGAGGGCGTATGCATAATCCATCAACATCGAAGCTTGTACGGGAAATTGCTCGAGATGCTTTTTACCAAAGGTGGATGGTTTGGTTTCCATTATTGTTCACGTCTGTAATAGTTTTTGGAGGATACAGTGGGGACGTTATGGGGGTTCAATGGGTGGCGGAGCTTGCCACTATCGCCGGAGCCACTATTTCGTCGATTAACGTTTGGGCCGAAAAATCGTCATTTCCTCAGGCTACACAATTAATATTTTTACTGGCTTGGATGTTTAGCTTTTATTACGCCTTTCTTATCGCGCGATGGAAGCCCTATCAGGAAATGTATGTTGGTTCACTTACCGGGTGGAGGCGTCATCTGAAAGCATTACCGGGAGTGGTGATGATTTGCGCTGGACTATTTCTCTTTACCTTTACGCCTCCGACCGAGCCCAATTGCACGAGGATGTGCATCTATGAGTCAACGTTCATTCAAGTGATCTATTCCACTGGGATATCTATATTTTTGGGGTATGGGTTTGCGCTGACTTACTGGTGTCTGGCTAATTTATCAAGCGCTTATTTCGGCAGGACAAAAAATGACTAGCCAAAAATTAGTTGTTCAAATTTTAAGACTCATGGAGTTTTCAAGGTCGTTTTGTTTTGGCCGATTGTGGCTCGTGGTGAGGGGCAGCTTTGGGTCGATTGCAGCCCTTCGCGACAGGTAGCAATCGGCCAGAATCTCACAACGGCAAGCGACTGCTAGCGGCCAATGGAGTCTTTCGAATGTGCTCGAATCAAAGGCGTTGCTGAGCGCAACAGCAGTTGCCCAAATACCATTTAGCTGTCCAAACATCCAGCGTGGATGGAATGCCAGTAACCGAGGTGGATTGAGCCATAGTAGCGTTGCGCCTCTACGACCCCAATCGGTTCCGAACACCTAGATACCGTTAGTCGCATTCAATGTTCAAATAGTCATTTACCCTTAGCATTGAAGCTAAGCATTATGTAGCTCAGGGCTAACAGCAAATTTTGTTTTTTTGTAATCGAAAAAACCTCAACAGCTCGTGGAAAATGGATTGATCATGACGCCAAATGACGAATATTTAAATGCATTGAACGCTTGGGCGCCAAATTTGGGAGAAGTCCTTAGTACTCTTGGCTACCTTGGCTCACCCTCCTCAACAGCTTGGCTCACCTCAAGCCCAATGCATTCGGATTTACTCTTACTTTTCAACGCAGACGGACATGCTGCAGCATCAGAGATGTGGCGAAGAATCCTGAAAGATAAAGAGATAGCTCCATCGCCAGTGTTTATGTTGATACTTGAACATATGCGACGAAACCCTGTTGATATGAATAATTCATTAAGGTCTATTAGGATAGACTTTTTTTCGAAGTCGTTAGCCAATATTGCACATCGAACCGCTGACGCATTATATGAAGATGCTAAGGGGAGTTTCGCAGGTCATGAGATTGACGTAGCCATTGCACGGTACCGGGTTGCCCTTTCCGAATTTAGGTTCTCCATCGAAAGTCAAGAATTAGGTGAGGCTGCTAGGCGAATAGCTACCGGTAAGTATGCAACTGCCGTCGCAATGATCGGGCGATGGGTTCAAGTTTCGCCTGCCACTGTGTCAAGAGCATTATCTTATTCTAAAGAGTCTATGACTCTTGGGAATCTGAAACCTGAAACACTTACTTACCGACTTGAGCTCTTGGTTCAACAATTTGACCAAACTGGTGACGAAAACCTTCTGCAAGATGCGCTAAAGCTACTTTCGGAGAATTTAAATATCGTTGAAGGATCAGAACTTGCAGAGGTTGAGGCCCGCCTCCGTCTAGCGTTGCTCTCAGGCTCCGGCATTGGAAGCGTTAGACTCCAACAGCTAAAAATAGCGAAACGTAAGCTGGCCTACTCTCGCCCTAGGGGATCAGTTGATGAAGCGCGTTGCCGCGTTCTATCCACCATAGTTGAAGCGGCCAAACAGACTCAGTTGAGTCTGCCAGCAAGGTCGATGGCAATACCAAGGGGACTGCTTGCATTAATGGCTACACAACCTTCTCCTAAATTGTGGGGAATTATTAGATGTGTAATCAATAATTTAGAATACCTTCTAACAGATAGAGGGTCTGTACCAGCTGCCGTGTTGAGCGCACAGTTTCTACGTCAAATGGTAGATGGTCCATCAGATCTTCTTAAGCCTAATGATCTATCTAGGTACGTAAATGTAACAAAGTCACTGTCTGAAATGGTTCGGTCTAACCGGCACGTTCAATGGGAGGCTGGAGCCGCGGCACTTTCAGTAGCTAAGCGAACTAACGATTTAAACTTGGCTCATAGTGCTCACGATATATTCTCTGAACTTTGCAATCAACATCCCACTTGGCCGCTTCCGAGAATCGGTATAGCGCGAGTGAAGGACTACCTAGATGGGCTTTCAGGTGGTGAAACGTCATATACCTCAAGCAGTTGGCGTGAGGCAGCTATCCTAGCCCTAAATTCCCCAATCTACGCAAGATCAAATTTGGGTGGGCGTAACGAGGTGTTCGCTGTTGCTGACGCTCGCGGATTTCTTTCTGAAACGTTCGTCTTCAAGCGTACCACTAAAGAAAAGGCAGACCACGAGGCGGCGATGTTGACCTCGTTACGGAAGGTGATCGCTTCTCGGGGAGATACGAGTCTGTTTGAAGTGCCTCGCTCGCTCGCGATTGTTGAAGTTCCGTCTGAAGACGAGCGGCGATGGGTACACGTATCTCAGCGAGCAGCGGGACGATTGGTGAGCGAGCTTTCTGCGGAAGAGGCTTTAGCCGTACTAGAGCCGATCACAGACTTGCTCGCTATCTATCATAACGTTGCAGGAAGACCTCCGGAGGGTAAATCAGCATGGCGACCATTAAAAGACTACCTCAAAATGTGGTCGAGGAGCCTCTTCGAGCAAGAACAAGCTGACCGTTTTGTAGACTCCCTGCGTACACTTTTTCCTGCAGAGCTACCGCTGGTTAGAAAACGAGACGGTCATGCATCAAACTGGATTGTTGACCCGGCTGGGCGTATCGTAGCCATTGATCTTGAATCTAGTGAGTTCATACCGATTGGATACGATGTTGTCCAACTCATAGAAGACAATGCGCTTATACAAGCGAACCTGGACGGCTGGCGTATGCGAATTGCGCTTATGAAAAGATATCTCGGCCGAATGGGCCATGCACTTAGTGAATCAGACTTAATTGTCGCATACGGGTGGTTCGCTATTACTCGGGCCCTACGACTAGGAACGGAAAAAGAGGCAGGGAAGCACCTGAGACGTCATGCGCGGGAGCTCTGTGGTCTGATCTCAGAATGCTGCACTGACTTAATCCAAAATTTGGCGCGGGAATTGCTTCAGGCTCTCTCCCGCATAGAACAGAATGAAGTAACTGAATCCGCGCCTAGCCATGACCATAGGCGATTGAGTAAGGCAATGTCCTATCAACTTCGCCATTACGGCCCGAGCAACGGAATACCTGTGGATGACACAGGGTTTGCGAGCATGGAGGATTTAGCTCGCTTACTCGAAGTGGATTCGAGTCATTTACTCGCTATTGCAGAACATCCCGGCGAGCCAAGATTCGAGGTAAGAGACGGCCGAATTAGAGCTCTTTACGGGCATACACTGGAAGTCGTTATCGATGCCGGTATCAAGTTGGGAGCACCAACTGCTTTGTATCACGGGTCTAGCTGGTCCGTACTCGATAGGATCGTGAGGGACGGAGTAATACCGATGGCGCGGCGTATGGTGCATTTGACAAATGTCGCTGAGGAGGCCATCGCGGTAGGCGAACGCAAGGGCGCTCCGGTTGTTCTTGCGATAGAGCAAAGCAATGATGAAACGCCCGTCGCTGAAGGCATTTGGGTGTCAGCGCACGTTCTGCCAAATCGCCTTTCCATAATTAATCCTTTTATTGAGGAGGCTGGTGTGTCTCGCTAAATATAAGCAGCCTTTTCCATAGATGAAACTAACAACCTTCGCCTTCTTCTAGCAGTTTATCTTTTGCTTGCTAAGGAGAGGGAGAAACAGGAGCCCAGAATCTGCTCTGGGCTCCTCCTAGCTTTGATCTTGACTGTCCGCTATTGGCCGACAGCTGCCGTTCGCGACCAGCGGCTTTCGGCCAAAAGCAGCCCGTGGACACCCTAATGGCGAAACAATAGCTTATGTTGCTAGCGGGCGAGAAACACTCAACAGCGGATCATCCCGCCCATGCCGCGTTTCACTTTGGACGATGTCGAGAAATGGGACCGAAAACTGAAGAGTTGATCTGCATTCTTGATCAGCTTGCAATCGTGCTCGAAAGCGATGGAGCCACCCGCTGGAGTTTTTGGATGCGTAAGGCAAGGGCACTATTGCTGGATTCTGATTACTCTGGGATTGAGTATCTACTGTCAGCCTATGGCGGAATGGGCTCATTAAATGATCTCATTCTTGGTCAAAGCTATGTCGATGGCGTCCTTTCTTGGAATCCAGGTCATGTCGAGCTAAACGAAAAATTCATTGAGTTGCGCAACAACGCCCAACAGCTCGCCAACGCAATAAAACTGTCTCAAACTTGATCAGGCACCTAAACAATGCCCCCGCAGCCACGTTTGTGCATTCCCTTCGCGTCAAACCTTAGACGGCAATGGATGAACCCAACTCTCGACACGGCAGCCAATGGACATCTGACACTCAGTTTCAACGAGTTGTCAGACGCTTGTTGGCTTTCGCTAGCTGAAAACCTGATCAAACGCCAAGGATTCAAACGATTGGGTTCATCTGTCATAGGCGTTGATGAAAAAACTCACCAGAATTTCCAATGTGCTGAGTTCAGCCTCGCAGCTGGCTGGGACAATTGGTCTGGGCATTATTTACTATCAGACTCAGTGGCGGGCGATGTTTTTCTGCAGAAGCTATTCGACCAGCTCAGCTCCTGACAGGCGACTCAAGTCATTCGCTCCGCTTACTGGGAATGCGTGCCTGGGCGTTCGAGAACGTCTGCAATGGGTCGATGGCTGCAACTCAGTGAAGGTGGAAAAGCCTCAAGATCAAGCGTGAGGCTTTATCACCGTCGGCCTCATAGAGACCGTGTAATCCGGCCTGATCGGTGAGTTTGTGTAGATTGAAATAGTTGTAAAACGCTTGGCCCAGTCGCTGATGCTCGAAGCTTCCTTGACTCCAAAGCCGGACGAACTCCTCATAAGCAGCGCGTTCGATCTGCAACGAGGAATCATGTCCCATATCAGGTTCCTATCATTAGAGGGACGCAAGCGTACTAGATGCCTATCAGCCCTTCCAGCTCGGCCTTTCCAATCAGAAAGTCAGCTATCGGCCAAGCCTAGCCATCCCAGGTTTGCAGCCGGTCATCCCAACGCGGGCAGCGTAAGGTGCTGGCAGGCAGCAATCGGCCAATTTCTGCCGTTCGTGAAGGACAGCAATCGGCCAACCTGATACCCAGAGTCAAACCACCGGTATCCGGTACACAACCGAATCATATTTCTCCGCCATCCGCCTCTCGATGACCACTCCCCCCAAAGCTTCGGCAATACGTCGACTCGCACAATTCTGCGTCGCAACAGGATAGATAAAGTGCTTAGCCACCACCCACTGGCTAGCCCACTGAACAACCGCCCGCACCGCTTCACCACCAAACCCCAACCCATGTTTATCTTCACGGATCCAGATGCCCAACTCCGGTGTTTCACTGCCGGTATGGTGCAGCCCGACCAATCCGGTAAAACGAGCATTCACCAGCTCCCTGACCGTGAACACAATGTCGCTGCCATCCGCTATCGCAGGCAGCCACCGCCCCCAGACTTGCGCGTACTCTTCTAGCGAGGCAGGCGGTTCCCAGGACATGTAGCGAGTCAGAGACGGTGTGATACAAGGGAAAGACTCAACAGCGTCATGCTTGCAGAAGGGCTCAATGCTCAGGCGTTGCGAGAAAATGCGGATTGGCTGGGTGTCCACTAGCATTGCAATTTCCTTCCTGGGGTCCGTTACTCCATGTATGCCGTGAACATATCATGCGGGTCGCTTCATCAGTATCAGGCTCTCTATACTGGGCCCCAGGATGGTAGTTGGAGCACACAATGCCCGTCGCACCCAATCAAAATTTCCCCATCATTTTGGTCCCAGTTCAACAAAGCGACTTGGATAATCTGGTAGCTATTCGAATTGAGGCCATGCGCGAAAGTCTGGAGCGTGTTGGGCGATTTGACCCAGTGCGTGCGCGGGAGCGGTTTGTTGGCGGCTTTGAAGCTCGCGACACACGCCACATCGAGGCAGCTGGAGAGCGGGTGGGATTCGTAGTGGTCAAACATCACCCCAATGAACTCTTGCTCGACCACTTGTATGTAAGGCCGAGTGCGCAAGGGTCAGGGGTAGGGTCTGCTGTTCTCTCTCAGATTTTCAAAGAGGCGGATGCGGCTGCGCTGCCTATTAAAGTGGGGGCTCTCAAAGAAAGCGCTTCGAATCGTTTTTATACCCGCCATGGCTTCCAATTCATCGAAAGCAGTGAATTCGACAATTATTATGTTCGTCAGCCTATTCCGGCGATTGGCGCTCATTCCGGGACCATGGGTTGACTTGCACTAGCCCTTCAACTCACCTGCCCGATTGCTCGCCGCGTCGTCATACGCCACGTACAGCGACTCTGCAATCTGGCTTTTGATCGCCTTTGTGGCCTCCAGCCCCAGCACAAAACCCTCGGCTTTACCGCCAGCACGGTTAAGTTCTTCATGAGTGGAGGCGCCAGTAATAGCGTCAAGCAGCTTGGCGGCGTGGGGGCCGACGCCTTTGGGGAGGGAGATCTGGTCGATGGACATTATCGCTACCTTGAAAAATGGAGTTCGGGAGCGAGTGAAACCACTGCCGGGGCTGGCATGGTAGACCTGTTTGCCATGAAAGGGGTCGCTTTACGCGCAGCGGCGCTATTCTTTGCGGCTACGCAGTGAGGTGGGGCCATTGATCAATCTGGAGGGGCTTATGGAGTATTGCGTTGAGGGCTACTGCCTTCGGCCTTTGTCACGTGACGATTTCGAGAAGGTCAGCCGTTACGAACGTGTCAACCGCAGGCATCTGCAACCCTGGGAGCCGCTCAGGGACGAGGAATACTTCACCACTGGCAACGCCAAGGCCAGGGTCGAGCAGCAGGTAAATAATATGCACGCTGGCAACGCTCTGTGTTTCCTCTTGCTTGAACCCGAGAGCGGAGAGGTTCTAGCGCGGTGTAACTACACAAACATTGTGAGGGGCGTTTTTCAGGCCTGTCATCTCGGCTTTTCGTTGGCGGAATCTGCCCAGGGCCGTGGCCTGATGAAAAGAACACTTCAGGTCACTAACCGTCATTGTTTTGAGCAGTTGGGGCTTCACCGGATCATGGCCAATCATTTGCCCCGCAATATGCGCAGTGAACGACTTCTGGAGTCGCTGGGATTTGAAAAGGAGGGGCATGCGCGAGCCTATCTGAAGATTGCTGGCGTTTGGGAGGATCATACGTTGAGATCGTTGATCAACCCTGAAGAATAAGCGCACCACCCACCCTACTCAGGAAAAAGCTGATGTCTACCGAGCCCCTCTGCCTGGTTTTTGTCCCCGCCCTTGCCGCCGTACTGACGGCCGCCGAATCGAAAAAAGGCGCCCCGCTCAACGAAGTCGAAGTCTGCGATCTCCGCGACCAGGCCACTTGCATTGCGGTAACCTCCTCCACCGCGTTGGCGATGGAACAAGAACGGGGTTACCCGGATATCGTTGCCGAGGATTGCTGGAATGAATGGCAACGGTTGCGTACCGCGCTTCAATCGCGCCCGCTCTGATCAGCATAGGTATCCAGACAACTCTGTAGCGCTCAACGGTAACCACGATGCGAAGCGAGCCGCTCTTGATCTTGATCTGCTTTTGATCCTAGGCGCCCCGTTAAACCACGCTGGCCGGAATTCGACAGGGATTTGGGGGGTAAACCGGCAGGGATGCCGGTTTAGCCGCCCCGCGCCATGGATGGCGCGTGGCGGCGGCCCCCCAAATCACTGGCGGATTACGGGCACACCGAGCCTAGGCGAGGTGCCGAGTGGTGGGGCAAGAGCCCTTTGGTTACTTTGGGGCTCTTTTCCAAAGTGAGCCGCTGTCAGAGCGGAACCCTAGGTGGCCGTTACCGCAGGAATGGATATGTACACGGTCCAACTGTATTGACTGTTAGGCCGTCTTCGCAGGCAAGCCAGCTCCCACA